>NZ_JBRILW010000003.1:0-264030 GCF_052977125.1 Shewanella sp. 30m-14
CATGCTAAGGCTGCAGTCGAAAACTATTACTGCCCTATGCACCCTGACGTGACCAGCCATGAGCCCGGTCGCTGCCCAGAATGTAAAATGTTCCTCGTTAAAGATGAAGAGCAAAGTGACCACTTAGCTGACGGTAGCCAACATGCTAAGGCTGCAGTCGAAAACTATTACTGCCCTATGCACCCTGACGTGACCAGCCATGAGCCCGGTCGCTGCCCGGAATGCAAAATGTTCTTGGTGAAGGAAGAGGAAGAAGAAACTCAAATCGATGAGCATGCGGGTCATAACCATGCTGCGCAGCCAGCCGAGTCGACTCCGCAATCTAACGCAGAAAAAATACTTAACCAGCCCAAGCCAACACTTATGCCTGCGGCGCAAACTAACAACGATGGCAACATCAAATATGTTTGCCCCATGCATCCCCATGTGGTTTCTGATGTACCAGGCACTTGCCCAATATGCGGTATGGATCTTGAAAAAATCACCGTCGGCGGCGTCGCTGAAGAGGTAGTTGTTGGCGTATCTGGTGGTATGCAACAAGCACTCGGTATGCGCAGTGAGAAAGTCACTAAGGGCACACTTTGGAAACTGGTCAAAACCATTGGCACAGTTGAGTACAACGAAAACGCCATCGGCCATAGCCACACCCGCGTTAACGGCTGGATTGAAACCTTGATGGTGCACAATGTCGGTCAGCGAGTTAAAAAGGGGCAGTTACTGTACGAGCTATATTCTCCGGAATTAATCAATGCTCAAGACGATTATATGCAAGCGGTCGACTACCTTAAACACGATAAGAGTCGAGGCCAAGATCTACTGCGTAAGGCCCGTTTACGCCTGGAGTTATTAGGCGTAAGTTCCAATACGATTAAACAGCTAGAACGCACCCGTAAAACCATCTATCGCGTGCCATTTTATGCAGAGCAAGATGGCTTTATTAGCAAGTTAACCGTTCGCCATGGCATGTATGTTCAGCCCGGTGATACCTTGTTTGAAATCGTCGACTTAAGCAGTGTATGGGTCATCGCCGATGTATTTGAAAATGAGCAAAGCTGGTTAGAACAAGGCCGACCTGTGGAGGTCACCTCTGCCGCTCAAGGACTTTTCGATATCGAGTCAAACATTGACTACATCTATCCCGAACTCGACCCCGTCTCGCGGGCGATGCGAGTCAGAATAGAGTTAGACAACCCAAACAAATTACTCAAACCGGGTACCTTAGTGGACGTAAAACTCTTTGGTGGCCCAAAGCGAGAAGTGCTGTCGATCCCAACTGAAGCACTCATCCTCACCGGTCGTGAAAACCGCGTGGTAGTGCAACGTGATGATAACCGCTTCGCCTCAGTTCCGGTCAAAGTGGGCATGATAGCCCAAGGCAAGGCTGAGATTATCGAAGGTCTACAGGCTGGTGATAAAGTGATTGTCTCTGGTCAATTCTTATTGGATTCTGAAGCCAGTATCCAAGGGAGTTTACAGCGCTTAAGTGGCAGCAACAGTGGCAGCGATAGCAAGGCTGCTAGCGATCCACACGCAAACCATTAATCGGAGGCTATCTATGTTAGAAAGAATTATTAGCGCCTCGATTAAACAGCGGGCGATGGTGTTAGTGCTTACTGCGGTGATAGCCTTAATCGGTTATCAAGCGATGCGCATAACACCGCTAGATGCACTACCTGACTTGTCTGATGTGCAGGTTATCGTAAAAACATCTTATCCGGGACAAGCACCACAGCTCGTTGAAGATCAGATCACTTACCCGTTATCGACAGCCATGCTGGCGGTACCGGGCGCGAAAACCGTTCGCGGCTTTTCCATGTTTGGTGACTCCTACGTCTATATCATTTTTGAAGATGGTACCGACATCTATTGGGCGCGCTCGCGGGTTTTAGAATACCTATCACAGACCCAAGGACAGCTACCAGATAGCGTTACACCAACCTTAGGGCCCGATGCTTCAGGTGTCGGCTGGGTGTTCCAATACGCCTTGGTTGACCGTAAAGGCAAACACGACTTAGCCCAGCTGCGATCCTTGCAGGATTGGTTTTTAAAGTTAGAGCTGCAAAGCGTGGCTGGCGTATCAGAAGTGGCCACGATTGGTGGCATGGAGCAGTCCTATCAGATCATTGTCGACCCACATAAATTAGCCCTGTATCAAATTGATTTAATGACGGTAAAAAATGCCCTCGATAACTCCAATAGCTCCACTGGTGGCTCTGTTATCGAAATGGCTGAAGCCGAATACATGATCACCTCATCGGGTTACCGCCAAACCTTGGCAGATTTTGAGGAGATCCCACTAGGGATCGTGTCAGAATCAGGCACTCCCGTACTGATGAAAGACGTGGCGCAGCTGCGCACAGGTCCTGCTGCACGTCGCGGTATTGCCGAGCTTAACGGTGAAGGCGAAGTCGTGGGGGGCATTGTGGTAATGCGTTACGGCGAAAATGCCCTCGCGACCATCAATAATGTTAAAAACAAGCTCAAAGAAGTAGAGAACGGACTCCCCGATGGCGTTGAGTTAGTGATCACTTACGATCGTTCTGAACTCATTCTCAACTCGGTCGATAACCTCATGCACAAGGTGCTAGAGGAGATGCTCGTTGTCGGTGTCATCTGCTTGATCTTCTTACTGCATGCTCGCTCGACCTTAGTGGCGATAATCTCACTACCCATATCGATTCTAATCAGCTTTATCGTGATGAATATTATTGGCGTTAACGCCAACATCATGAGTTTAGGCGGTATCGCCATCGCTATCGGCGCCGTGGTAGATGCTGCCATCGTCATGGTCGAAAACACTCATAAACATCTGGAGCACTATCGAGAAAAGCATAACGGTGCAACGCCCACAGGTGAGGCTCACTGGGAGTTAGTGCGCAAAGCCTCGGTGGAGGTTGGCCCGGCACTGTTTTTTAGTCTACTGATCATTACCTTAAGCTTTGTTCCGGTATTTGCCCTGGAAGCGCAAGAAGGTCGCTTATTCCACCCGCTAGCCTTTACTAAGACGTTTGCTATGGCTGCGAGTGCGATATTGGCGATTACCTTAATTCCGGTATTGATGGGCTATTTCGTTCGCGGAAAAATTCCCGATGAACGTAAAAACCCGATCAGTCGATTCCTCATTGCGATTTATGAGCCCGCGTTACGCTTGGTGTTACGCTTTCCTAAAGTCACCATTTTGCTAGCGATGCTCGCCTTAGCAAGCGCTGCCTATCCGATGAGTAAAATGGGCAGTGAGTTTATGCCAGAGCTTGAAGAGGGTGATTTGCTCTACATGCCAACAACCCTACCCAGTGTCAGTGCTGGTAAGGCAGCAGAGATCTTGCAGCAAACCGATAGACTGATTAAGACCGTACCCGAAGTGAAGCGAGTATTTGGTAAAGTGGGACGCGCCATGACAGCAACGGATCCAGCCCCTTTAACCATGCTTGAAACCACCATCATGCTTAATCCTCGTGATACTTGGCGTGATGGTATGACCCTTGAAGGGATCATTGCTGAACTCCAAAAAACGGTGAAAGTGCCGGGAATGACCAATGCCTGGGTACAGCCAATCAAGACCCGTATCGATATGCTTTCAACCGGTGTGCGAACGCCTGTGGGCATAAAGATATCTGGCGCAGATATCGATGAGCTGCAGCGCATTGGTACTGAGATTGAAGCGGTAGTCAGTCAATTGCCTGGCACTGCATCGGCATTTGCTCAGCGCACCAGTGGTGGTCGTTATATTGATATAGAGCCCGATCTAAAAAATGCAGCGCGTTACGGAATGACCTTAAAAGACATTCAAGACGTAGTGCAGATGGCCATTGGCGGTATGCAAGTCGGTCAATCGATTCAAGGCCAAGAGCGCTACCCTATCAATATCCGCTATCCAAGGGAGCTACGCGATAGCATTGAAAAGCTCGAAGACCTGCCTGTATTAACCAAAACAGGTAAGTACTTACCACTGGGCAACCTTGCTAGTATCACCATTAGCGACGGTGCGCCTATGCTTGCCAGTGAAAACGGCCGCTTAATTAGCTGGGTATTTGTCGATTTGAAAGATATCTCTATCGGCGAATACATAACAACAGCAAGGGCCGCACTGGATGAGCTGATAAGCTTACCACCGCGTTATAGCTATAGCTTTGCTGGCCAATATGAATATATGCAACGCGTTGAAGCCAAGATGCAACTCGTGGTGCCGCTGATGTTAGCGGTCATATTTATGTTATTGATGATGACCTTTAGCTCATTTACTCAAGCTTCGGTGATCATGTTAAGCCTTCCGTTCTCACTCGTAGGTAGTGCGTGGTTATTGTACTTTTTGAACTTTAACTTCTCTGTCGCTGTATCGGTGGGAATGATCGCGCTTGCTGGTGTTGCTGCCGAGTTTGGCGTGGTGATGCAGGTGTATTTAAATAACAGCATCAAGGATCGTAAAGAGGCTGGGCAATACAATAAGCGCAGTGACTTATGCGAGGCGCTTATTCATGGTGCGGTCATGCGTATTCGCCCTAAAGCGATGACAGTAGCCACAATCTTCTTTGGATTGCTGCCCATCATGTGGGGCAGTGGTACGGGGAACGAAGTGATGCAAAAAATTGCCGCGCCTATGGTTGGCGGTATGGTTACCGCCCCCTTGCTGTCGCTGTTTGTTATCCCTGCGATCTACTTACTGGTGTACGGCCGCTCTTTAGCTAAAGACCAAACTAACGAATAAGTTAAAGAGTTAGGGAGCCATACATAAACAGGGTAGCAAATTGCTACCCTGTTACTTTTAGTTACTGCTGATTGCTGTTAGTTATTTTAGTTATTAATGCTAATTTCCCATTCGCAGTTCAATAATCGAAAAAAAACCACCGCTTGGATCGTTAATCACAGCAAAACGACCCACATTAGCAATATCGGTTGGTGCCACGCAGACTTTACCGCCGAGTTGCTCGACTTTGGCGGCTTTGTCATCACAGCTATCAACGGTGAAGTACAACATCCAATGGGCGGGCATGTCCCCCCACTGTGCTGTCATCGCCATCATGCCGCCCACATCTTGGGCGCCGACTTGCCACTCGGTATAGTCCATGCCTTCCATATTTTCCGTTCTGGAACCCCAGCCAAAAATATGCGGATAAAACTTTTTAGCTAGCTCAGGATCGCGACAAGCAAGCTCGACCCAGCACAAGGTATTAGGCTCTGCCGCTCGCTTGGCGCCGATATGATTTTTAGCTTGCCAAATAGCAAACCTTGCACCTTCTGGATCTTGAATGATTGCCATACGCCCGGCTTCGCCCACATCATGGGGACCAATAATCAAGGTGCCACCCGCCCCAGCAACATCAACGAGGGTAGAGTCGAGATTTTCAACCGCAAAGTACACAGTCCATTGTGTTGTATCACCGTTAGCAATCATCTCTTCGGGCAACTGGTACATGGCGCCAATATCATCGCCATCGATTGCCAACATGCTATAAGTACCTTGTGGAATGGGCATATCGATAATTTCCCAGCCAAATAGACCGCTATAAAACGACTTGCTGCTATTGATATCCAAAGAGGCTAACTCAACCCAACAGGGCTGCCCTTGAAAATACTGGTCAACGTTCATCACTTTTGTCCTTCTTAGCTCAATCCTTTGAGTTAAGACCGATTTTGCCAGGCTGTCCAACTAACGGCACTAATTAGCGAGTAACGACGACATTACATAGGGGAATGAAACTCAAGTTTTAATGGATCAACTATAATCTAGATCCCGTCATTATCATGGAGGATTGGCAGTGCTAGTATTAGAGCGGAGCTTGCGCTATCTCCTCGTCCCAATTGTCATCACTTTTCTCTATATAGTGGTCACACAGCAATTAGCCTTCGTATGGCAAGAGTGGTTACCCAGAGCCAACGAACTGCCCTATTATTTGCTGTGTATTTCTGCGCTGCTAGCACTGCAGTTTAATTGTTGCCGTCTCAGCTATCTGTCTTTACTGCTATTGATTTACTACTCTATTGAGTCAAACGCCTCATGGAGCCCCGAACTTGCGCTGCTTAATCGACAACAAACCCTCCTTGTTGGTACTTTAATTATTACGTTTTTCGCTATCATTAAGGACAAACCACTATTTTCATTAGATTTTTTTAAAGTAGTTCTTGGGGTTGGACTATGTTTTATTTTAACCCTGGCATGGAGTGCGATTATCACTTCTCTAGGCTCTTTCAGTACTAAGCCACTGGTTAACATACTTATGTCTGCCTATCTCCCCATCGGGATCGCATGCCTAGTGCTTTCTGTTTTCACCGTTTGGCGTGCGACTGGCGTCGATTCGGCCATTATGGTCACGCTATTTATCTGGTTGTTTCACTTCTACTTACCCAATGAACTCCCGCTGTCCATCCTGCTATCCATATTGGCCATCACATACTTAATCTCCCTCCTGGTTAGGAGTTATGATTTGGTTTATCGGGATGAGTTAACCGGGGTGGGCTCCCGTCGAGCACTTAATACGATGGCGGCATCACTGAGTAAACATTACAGCCTCGCCATGGTCGATATTGATCACTTTAAAAAATTTAATGACACCTATGGCCATGATGTCGGTGATCAAGTATTGCGCTTGGTCGCAATGAAACTGAGCCAGGTAAAAGGAGGCGGTAAAGTCTTTCGCTATGGCGGAGAGGAGTTCACCATTGTTTTTGCCAATAAAGATATCGAACTCGTATTGCCTCATTTAGAAGCTATCAAGCAAAAAATCAGTCACTACAATATTGTACTGCGGAATCATAAACGTAAGACCAAGACAAAATCAGATAGGGAAACCAATAACAATCAACATCCTGTAGTGAATATAACCGTCTCTATTGGGGTTGCCCAGCAGTGTGGCGACACCTCATTTGAGCTCACCTTAAAGCAAGCTGATACTGCACTTTATAAAGCGAAAAATAATGGTCGTAATCAGGTATTTGCTTAAACTTTGCTTAACCATATATTTTCGATATCAGCATAACCCCAAGCCGATGACTTGGGGTTAAACCGAATTGATATGCAAGTTAAATAGAGTAGAAGTAGTAGATTTGTGACTTCATTCTTATCACGATACCGCGGATAACATCTAAAAAGGCTAAGAACTCTATCGGTTTCGTACCAGAGATCCACGCCAAGCCCACCGAACCAACGGGGATATCGTAATCTCCTGTTTCGGTCAGTTTGAGTCTGACAAAGTGATGCTTATTATTTAGGTTTTGCCCTGTGGTTTGCCTAACATTGTCATCTAAAGCAACCAAACGACCTTGGGCTTCCCCTGTCGCCTCTACAATGCCCTCGACTTCAGCGCTAAATATCTTGCCTGGGTAAACCGCTGAAGCAAACTCAGCGAGCTGACCAACTTTAACATTACGAATAGCCTGATGATTTACCCGCATCAACACATACTTTTCATTAGTGTACATCTGCATACGTGGTGCGACACCAATGTACTGGCCCTCACGCATAATAAAGTTAGTCACGTAACCATCGGCTGGAGCATAGATCTTGGTGTTATCTAGATTCCACTGCGCCTGAGCGACATGTTCACTTTCACTATCTAGATCTGACTGACGGCTCAGCACTGCTAGACGAGATTTTTCGATATTTAGCAGCACTGTATGCTCTGCCATCTGCGCCTTTTCAATTTGGGTTGCGTAAGTATTTACCTGTGCCTGAGCCAGATCGACCGCTGTTTGTTGCTCATCCAGCAAACTCTTAGTGACGGTATCTGGTACGACTCGGTTCTGCTCAATATAGCGCGCTAAAGTTTTTTGCTTCCACGCTAAATCTTTAGTGGCTGCCTTAAGCTGATTTTTAGTGATGCTGACATCGGCAATGGCGACCTCGTGTTGCTTTAATGCCAATTTGACATCTTCTTTCGCCAGCGAAAGCCCTACGTTTGCGCTTTCTTTCGCGACTAACGCCATATTTAACCCAATTTGGTACGGCTCAGCATCTAAGTCATAGACCAGCTGCCCCTCTTTTACCTGCTGATTAGGCTGCACATAGATATTGTCAACGTTGCCTCTTATCTGCGAGTTGGCTGGGCGCAACTGAATATGGGGCGATTGCACCAAAGAACCACCCGAGAGATCCATCGGGGTATAATTGAGTAACCCCACCCATACAAACATCAGCCAGCCCGTCCCTCCTAAATAGGCAAAAACCTTACTGTAGGTGTTCCATGGCATACCGACTAGGCGCAGTAGATAAATAAACAGTGCCCATACCGCTAATCCCTCAAGCATTCGTTTGCTCCTCTTTGGCAGTCATATCAACCTGCTCTGTCGCCGATTCTTTCTCGCGCCACACATCTCTAATTCGGCGCAGCGCTTTTTCACCGTCGACAAAAGCGATGATGACCGCAATAACCCATACCCAATGCCAAATAAAACCTATCCAGGTAAGCGCGGTAATCAATCCTATTTGGTGATGTTGCTCCTTATGCGCTTTATTAATTGGCATGTCATGAATTTTCCAAAATCCAAATGCAGCAGCCGCTACCGTAAGCACCATGACCACTGCAGCAACACTATGCAGCGCGGTATCAACTCCTGAATCAACGAATGGCATGCTGAACAAGCTCATAAAAAAACCTCAAAAAGTGTTTTGGCTGCGTAGTTTGCCTTTTCTTTGCCTCACCACAAGATGAAGTACACTTATATATCATTTTACGTCACTTTATGATTCAATTAGGTCATCAGTCTCCTTGGGTATTCACTATGTTGCTTAATACGGCCTTTATCCGCTCTTGCTATATCGCTTCGGTGTTAAAGGGCGTTGAGGCTCATTATGGCGTGACGCCAGCCGATTTAGGGATCCCGGCGCTGCTGCTTCAAGACAGAATGACACTGATCCCTTTTACGCAAGTGTCGAAGTGGTTTGAACAAATAGAGAGCCTGACTGCTGAAGCGGGTTTTATGATGAAAATTCAGCAACACCTGACTTTAGAAGGGTTAGAAGTTCCCGGGAATTGGTTTTTAAGCGCCCCCGATCTTGCGATCTCATTTCGGCGTATCAACCATGGAGTTTGTTGCTTTCAGTCTGGTGCGAGCTATTACGCTCAGCAGTCGGGGAAAATTTTAAAGTGGTGTTACTGCAATCCTTTTGTCAAAGGTAAAGCCCGATCTCACGACTCTCTACGAGTGGCTTTGACCCTGTTTAACGCCATCAAAAACTATGTTGGCGATAATTATAGCCCACGTAAAGTGCGCCTGAGTGGATCTCCAATTCAACATGCTGAGATTGAGGCGCTATTTGGTTGCCCAGTCACTTGGAACGCGCCACAAACTGAGATCTGGCTAGGCATTGATCAGCTGTTAATGTCTACCGACGACTACAGCTATATACCTGAACCTCCTACGGCGTCGATTCCGCTGTATCAGCTAGAAAACTATTTAAATATGCCTCAGCCTACAGACACGCCTAAGGTTCTCTACGAGATGGTCAATTATTCACGTTATTATGGCTTACCCAGCGTGGATACGGTGGCCAACCTTTTCAATATTTCGCGCCAACAAATGCAAAGACGATTGCAAAAACTCGGCTTCACTTTTACCTATCTATCTGGCTATATTCTGTGTAATCAGGCGATAAAATATATGCTGGAAGGCATGGATATTGCTGAGATAGCGAGCCGACTCGGTTATGCCAACACCCATAGTTTTAGCCGGTCATTCGCTCGTTTTCGCCGTCAAACACCTACCCAGTATCTGCATAAGCTAAATCTCAAGAAGAAAAGCTAAAAAGCAAAAAGCCTCTGTAACAGAGGCCTTTGATATAGGTCGATTCAATAGCAATAAATCTAGCCGTAAACGGGTAACACTCCAGCCATAGCCAGTAAGTGACAAGCACCTGTCACCAAACCAAATATAATCACCAGTATGATTAAAGGTGTACCGCCAGGGACGGTAAAGCTGTCACTGCCCGCAAACATCTTACGTGACTTATAGGCCATCATAGCCGGCACTATCGCCGCCCAAATAGTGGCTGCCAGCGCTGCAAAACCAATCGCAACCAAGAAACCGTTCGGGAATAAAATACCCATGATTGTTGGTGGAATAAAGGTTATCGCCGCAGTTTTTAAGCGCCCACTACGTGACTCATCAAAGCCAAAAAGATCGGCTAAGTAATCAAATAAACCTAAGGTTACCCCTAAGAAAGATGACGCAACGGCCAAATTAGCAAATAGGCTCAACATGGTGTTTAACCAACTACTGGCCATCACTTCAGATAAGGCACCAACCAGCACGCCCATATTGCCGCCCTGAGCGATAATGTCGATAAATTGGCTACGCGGGATATTACCCATGGTCGCCATTAACCAGCAACTATAAATAACAAGCGCAATAAAGGTACCAATAAACAGTGCCTTGATAATTGTTTTTGGCTCTTTACCGTAATACTTAACTAGACTGGGTACGTTACCGTGATAACCAAAACTCGCTAGTCCAAAAGGCAGCGCAGCGAGTAGATACGGCGCGTAACTTTGCTCGCCATCAGGCATAAACAGCTTTGTGGTATCGATATCGATCAGCAGATTACCTACCGCAAGGAAGAAGGTAATAATCATCCCGCCCAGCATCACAGTGGTGATCCTATCGACCGCTTTGGTACTGATAATCACGATGCTTGCCAATACTGCGGCAAACACTAAACCTGCAACACTTTGCGGCAAATTAATGCCGAGCCCTGCAAGGCTATGGTTCACAATGGAACCGCCACCGCTGATATAAGCATAAGTCAAAATATAGAGGACAAATGCTATCGACAGGCCGTTAACGATACGCCAAAACTGGCCTAAGGTGGTTTTAGTTAACGTATCGAAACTCGCTCCGGGTTCAAAGTGCAGGTTAGTTTCGAGCAACATCAAGCCCGACACCAGCATGCAAAACCAGATCCCGACTAGCATCAGCATCGAATAACCAAACCACATGCCCGCGCCAACAACTGGTAACGAGAACATACCAGCGCCAACCGTGGTGCCAGCAATGATCATGGCTCCACCTAGCAGCGACTTACCTGCAGCCTTATTTTTAGCTGCATTCATATGATTTGCCATTAAGCAATCTGCTCCGCATGCACACTATCTACGATAGTTTGTCGTACAGATGAACGTAACAACAAGTTAGCCGTCTCTTTTATACGTTTGATATCACTACACCCTTCGCTATCAGCTAGGTACCCTAGCTCTTTTAATTTGACGCTCAGCGTAGCGTATAACTTCTTATCATAAAATTCTGGTGCAGTAATACCGTGAAGTGCGCCTAATCTTTGTGCCAAGCGGTGACTGTCTTTCTCAAGCTCTGAACGCTCCATATTCGGCTTAACTTCAAGTAAGTTAAACAAAATTGCATAACGTTGCATGGTTTCACTGACAGTGCCTGACAAGAGTAGCAACTGGTTGATACTGCTATCCACAACAGCAAAACTCTCCGTTTCAACAACCAAGCCTTGAGCCACGAAGATATCGAGGATCTGGTTAGCGTACTGAGTAGGATCTGTAATCCCCATAAACAGCTCAGCTTCAAGCAGCGGATAGAAGTCATTAACGATACTGATGACATCTTCACGACAACAGCTCTCTTTACGCAGCAAACAGGCAGCGATTAAAGAAGGGACAACCATAAGGTGAATGATGTTGTTGCGATAGTAAGTCATGGTAATCGCAATGCTTTGATCGATTGAAATGATATCGCCTAGCGGATCGCTTTCAATCTGCAGCTTTTTAAGCTCTAAACCTTGAGACACCAAGTCATTACCAGTCCCTTGAGGCACTGAAGTATATTCAGTATATGGTCGCTCTTTTAGCAAGGTTAAATACAAGTCTAACTGCTTCTCTAACTGAGTTCGCTCTAAGGCATTTTGTTCAGAAGCGAGCAACACCATACTGGTTAACGTCACTGAGCTCACCGCTGCAGCATCGTTAATATTGGTCATTACCTGATTTGCCAAAGTATTCACCACAGGCGTTAACCAGGTTGGCTTTTGATCTGGATCTTTAGCAATATCATCGCGCCAGCTAGGCGCCTGTTCATTCAAGAAGTTATGTAAGGTAATTGGCTTACCGAAATTCACATAACCTTGACCAAAATTACCTAACTTACGAATAGCACCAAAAATCTGCCAAACGGATTCTTTCTTTTTCTTTTTACCACTCAATTCTTTGTGATAAGTCGCCACTTCCATTACATGGTCATAGCCAAGGTATACAGGCACTAGCGTCACAGGGCGCTCAACACCGCGCAGCACACTGTTAAGTGTCATCGCGATCATGCCCGTCTTAGGTGCAAGCAAGCGACCGGTACGCGAGCGACCCCCTTCAGTGAAATATTCTACCGAGTAACCCTTAGCAAATAACTGATCTAGATATTCACGGAACACGGCAGTGTAGAGCTTATTACCACCGAAACTACGACGAATAAAGAAGGCACCGCCACGGCGAAATGCAGGGCCTGCAGGCCAGAAGTTAAGGTTAATACCGGCAGCAATATGCGGCGGTACCATACCTTGATAATAGAGGATATAAGACAGCAGTAAGTAGTCCATATGACTACGATGACACGGGACATAAACAATTTCATGACCATCGTGATGCAACTGCCTGACCTGCTCAGCACCCTTAATATTGATGCCTTTATAAAGCTTGTTCCACAGCCAGGTTAAGAAGCGCTCGGCAATACGCACTAAGCTATCGGAGTAATCTGCAGCCACTTCATCTAGATACTCCATCGCCTTAGCGCGTGCTTCTGCTTCAGAGATTTTCTTACTTGCCGCTTCCTCTTTAATCGCTTTAGTAATCGAATCGGATTTAAGTAAAGCGTGGAATAGCGCCTGACGCTTAGGCAGCTGAGGGCCCGTCATCACTTTACGCTGACGCTCGAAGTGCGCTCGCGCGACACGAGCAAGTTTTTGGGCAATACGTTTATCAGTGCCGTGCTCATCCGCCATATAACGTAATGAAACGGCATTAGAAAACTGTACAAAGTTATGACGGCCTAAAAATAAAATCATTAGGCACTTGCGTAACCAGGTCGGGTTTTGACGCTCAAGAACCGCAGCGCGCATAGTGTCGTCTTCTTTACCTGGAGTACGCCCCCAATAAAGACTGACTGGCACTAATTGAATGTCTAACTCGCGGTTCTGCTTATGAACGCTAAGTAACCTTTTGAAGCTATCAATGTACTGCTCTCCGCCTTCACGCTGACCAAAAAGAGGCTTGCCTCCTTCTAGACAAACAACTCTAGGCGATCGGATACCATTGACCTCCAAGTCCTCATAAGGGCTTGGTAAGCCGAGTTTAGCCGTCATTTCGCTAAGCGCTGCAATGTCACTGACAGATTCAGTTTTCATTACATAGGCTAGGGGCTTGCTCGGATCGAGATTGAGATCGTCAAATGGATCGTGAGGCACCACGACAGTGTGAACGAGTTTACGCTGCAACCAGCGTAAAGATTTGAACCAAAGAGAGTCTTGTTTGGACATATTTATATGCAATGTTAGTCGCTTCTAATAAGCCGCTAGAATACCAGATATTTAAATAGTTTGCGCTATTCTCTTATCCCTGCGACGAATCAAAGCTGTATATTTATAGAACAATGACTTACAGCAATAATCCCGCATAACAGACTAATAATTAAGCATTAAATTGTATTCACTCTAGTTTAACCACAGAACACACCAAAGACCGAATAACATACGATTTAACTTATCGTTAGCTTAAGGCCGAACGTCGGCTTTAAAAATACCAAGCAAGCTGCGCGTAAAGGGATAACTCGAAGCTAAAATACTGACCAGTCGCTAATTTAAGCCCACCATACTCAGTACCATTAGCGCCGATAGGCAAAGAAAGCGCCGAGGTAAAACGCACATCATCGCTGACACTATGTTGACTCAGTAACTGATATAAAGCTGAGTTGTCTGACATATTATAAAACAGGTTTTGCGATACAGACCAAAGGGGACTCATCTCGATATAAAGCCGGCTCGCAAGGTAATCTTGCGCCAAATTATACAGTTCACCCCGCTGAACTCTGGCCACCAGCTCAGGATGCAACCTAAGTGACTCTGGGCTGTAATCTCCATCACTAATGCCAAGACCATTGTAGAAATACTCTACGGTTCCAGTCATATTGTTATCAAATCCAACCCAGGAATAACTCACATTACTGACTAAAGAGAGATAACTCTCATCGCCCCAGGTGGCAACAATATCCGTTGCCCAAATCGCCCCCCCTAAGCTGATGGCGCTAGCGAAAGCCGCAACGGTATCCTCATAGTGTTCGGCTAACAAAAGGTCATACTCATGAACATAATTAATAAAGCCGTGATATTTAACGGCGGCAGTCGCGACATCAAAAGTGACCTCAGAACGATTATTTCGACGAATCACATAGGCCGCCTGCAAGTCGCTGCCATCTTGCAGCAAATGCTGGCCATACAAGATGTCATCGCCAGTTTTATACTCCTTATCAAGTGCGGTCGGGTCGAATGGGTTTACAAAATCCATAGGATTAAAAAACTGACCATTACCCCAGGTAATCGCCTGACGGCCAAACTTAACCACATTGTTATTGGTTTGATAACCCACCAAGGCCCTATCTAAACGTTGAACCATCGCAAAATCGCGATGCTCAGCGAGGGGAGCGGTGAGATTGAAGAGTCGTTGATCATCATTAATAATCGAACTAAGACTGAGATAGTTATTCACCCATGTGGAAGTTTGGTAGCGGCGCTCTCCATAGCCGGCAAGCAACTGATAATCGGCTTCGACTAACCAGCCAGATTGCCATTTGCTGCCAAGGTGATAACGAAACTGCGCGGTTTGATTGACCTGAGTCTGGCCATAGAGTTGCTGATAAACACTTTTATGAGTAAAAGCATAGCCGTCTAGCTCATACTTAAGGTGCCCATGATGTTCAATTTCTGCAGCGGCCAGAGGAAGCAAGCAATCGCCAAGCCCCACAAGAAAGATAACAGCAGTGAGCTTTTGCCAAAAAACGATGTTAAATATCCGCCTGCTGTCATCTATGTTCGCCATAAGCTCTGCTCAACTGGCTGAGTCGGTGACAATTTGGCCATCAACCATATGGATATGACGTCGGCAATAATCAAATACCTGCGCATCATGGGTGGCTATCAAAAAAGTAATCCCGTGCTGCTGATTCAGTTGGGTGAATAACTCCAATAGCTGCGCCGATGTTTTAGTATCCAAATTAGCCGTTGGCTCGTCAGCTAAGATCAATACAGGCTTGGAGGCAATTGCGCGCGCGACTGCCACCCTTTGCTGCTGACCACCAGAAAGTTGCGCAGGCCGGCGACTCTCAAGCCCCGTTAAGCCCACCTCTTCAAGAATGTCCTGACTGCGCAGTTTGCGATCTCTTGCTGCGACACCTTGTAACTGCATAACAAATTCTACGTTTTCCTGTACGGTTAACACAGGAATAAGGTTATATGCCTGAAAAACAAAGCCAATCCGCTGCAAACGTACATCCGCACGCTCCGCCTTTGTCAATCCGGTAATCTCGACATCACCCACATAAATCGTCCCGCTATTGGGCTCATCAAGACCACCAATGGCATTGAGCAAAGTGGTTTTTCCAGAACCGGACGGGCCAGACAACACCGTCATCTCACCTTGTTGAATCGTTAACGAAACATGATTTAACCCATAGATTGTTTGATCACCCTGCTGGAATGTTTTGACCAGATCCTTACAAACGATATTACTCATGGATTACCTTCTTATTGCCCCATTCACTATCACTAAGCAGCGGTATTAATCGATTCAATAGGATTCGCATTGGCCGCTTTAATTGCAGGCCACAAACTGGTGATGATCCCAAGCACAATGACAATAATATTAGCCGCAATAACATCTTGCCGATAAATCACCGGATATAACGTCGTATCCATACCAGCCATCGCCAATCCATCGGCGATAGAAGATAGGTCGATCCCCGCTGACAACGCACGGGTCGTGGCCAGTGCTAATGTATCTCCAATCACTAAACCTATAATCAACAACAGCAGCGCCTCTATAACAATCATAAAAATCACAGCCTTGGACTGTAATCCTAACGCCATAATTAAGCCTATCTCTTGCTGACGTTCAAATATCGACATCAACAAGGTGTTGGCTAAGCCAAAACCCAACACAGTAAATACGATGACAATAAAAATAAGGATATAGCTATTCATCAAATCGGATATTGCTGCAAGGTAACCGTTAAGTTCACGCCAAGTTTCAACTTCATACTGGTTATCGACCACGCCTTTAAGACGCTCGGCCACTTGCTGTAAAGGCTGTTTACCATCGGTAAAAACTGCGATTTCGGTGACTTTATCAGGCATATTTAGCAAGTTCTGCATAAAGCCCTTGCCAGCATAGATAGTGGCAAGCTCTTCTTGCTCTGTCGGTTTACTGTAGATCCCAACAATGCGTACTCCCGACTCTGCAATGTCATTATCAATATCTTGTAAGGTAATCACCACCCGCTTATTAAGCTCGGTTTTAAGCCGCACAGCCATTTTCTCACCGATGACAATGCCGTTATCCTCGCCATCTTTAAGCATTCTTCCCGCCACTAAATCAAGTTCATTAACGGTAAAAAGCTCTTGCTGCGGTTCAAACGCAATCACCTCAGAGCCCAAGGTGACCCGTTCACTGGCAATAATCACAGGGGAGCGTACTCTAGCAGCCCATTGGCTAATCCATTGTTGATTGAGCTGATTTAATAACGCTCCTGAGGGTTCAACAATATGATTAATGACATTTTGATCATTAAGAAAATCGACTTGGTGAATTTGAATTTCGCCGGGCAGGTTATTTAATGACGCCTGGTTCATGCCATCAACCATGCCACGCAAAAAAGCCGAAACCACTATCATCGACCACACACCAAAGCTAATCGCCAACAGCAAAATAAGGGTACGCCTGCCATTGCGCCAAAGGTTGCGCCACGCCAAGACAAATAGAACAGAATTAACCATGTTATTTACTCTGCATCGCACTAATGGGTTCCAGCCCTAGGGTTTTAAACGCCGGATATATAGCAACCAGCACAGAACCAATACACACAACGACGGGCCCTGCCAGCACCGAAAGCGGCGATAACAACGGATAAATACGATCCCCAATGCCAAATTGCGCCCCAATATCTCCCATGCCCGGAAGGGTTATACCGACCAGACTAAAGTATGCCGCAATCAGCCCGCCAAGCAGCGCACCGAGTAACATTCCTATCATCCCCATCATCAATGTTTCAATAATCACTTGGGTAAATAGCCTGCTCGGTTTTGAGCCTATCGCTAGCATGATGCCAAACTCTTTTGTACGTTCTAATACCGCCATGAGCTGAGTATTCATCACCCCTAGTATCACCAATAACACCAACACGGCATACATGATGATAGCGCTCGATAAGTCCGCCTCAATCCCTTGCTTTATACCGGGGTTAAGCTGCTGCCAGTTATGAACGGTTAACTTAGCCTCCGTGTGTACCAGAGTCGCCAACAAGCTTTGCAATTGTTCTTGGTACAAGCTCACCTTTGACATAGAGGGAGCGTTGATACTCACAATCGACACTTGATTAGGCATGGCAAATATTCGTTGAAAAGTGGCCATTGAGATTTGTGCGCTACTGCGGTCTACCTCATTAATCCCGGTTTTAAAAACACCGACGACTGCCAACACATCCGCGGCAAATCCGCCCTCCATGGTAGAGCCCATAACCGTTAATTCATCACCGACTTTGACCTGTAAGTTTTTGGCCAGACGCTCACCCAATACGATTTGCCGCTGATCTGTGGCCATAAGGTAATGGCCACTAATAATTTGCTGAGGAATAATCGAAGCTAAGCGCTCCTTATCCGGCATCACGCCATTAACTAACATGCCAACACTACGCTGATCACTGGCCGCCAACAAAAAACCGTGACTACGTGGGATAACGTCGAGCGCAGGAAACTTCTGCTCAATTTTTGTAATCAACTCATTGCTATCAATAATACGTTTACGCAGTTCTGGACTATCAAGGTATCCCTGCTGATTAATCTGCAATTGGCTCGAAAAAATACGCAAAGTATTTTCAATCATCATCGGATAAGTACCAGCCTGTATGGTGATCATCAATACCAGCAAGGTATTACAAAAAATCATCGCACCAATGGTGAGCCATGTACGACGTTTATGCTGCCACAGGCTTCGCCAAGCCAACAAAATTTGCGTACTCATCAACGTGGATTTCTTAAGTTAGACAGGGTGAACATATAGCCGGGTAACGTAATATCAAACTGAACATTTTTGTTGCGTATTTCAGTCCACTCACCGCTTTTTTCAACCTGCGCCATACGACAACGCATCGCGACATGTCTCGCGCCAACAGGCTTTATATCGCCACAATCCATAGCCTTAACCAATTGATTGTCTTGGTCCCAATACTCTTGACGCAGCATCACCCAGTCATCACGGAGTCGAGTCACCTGCTTGCCCCACACCACAGGAGCGGATTCATGAGGGATCGATTCAATGGTGTACACTTGATGCCCATCAACCTCTTCTGTCTGCAATAACTGATGGGAATAATCATCGAGTAGCTCAGTGGTGCGACTGACATCTTTGTTTGAAAAATCACTGCCCATCCAGCTTTGATTCATCATGGATGATGGAACCTTGATAACTCGATTAATTTTGGGCGAGTAACTCCACATCTGTTTATCATTGATAAGAAAAGCATTGCCCGCATCAACTTTAGGCTCAATGACCCGAACTAAAGATTGTTTATCACCCTCAGTCCAGGCTTGTACCGTCATAGAGCGCTGCCAGTCAGGCCGATGGATCACCATGGTTAATTCACTCGAAGATGTCAGCCCACGCCAATTCTCCATCGCTTTTTGAATCATCTGTTGTGCGGCGTCTTGATTAAAGAGTTGAACGGAGAGTTGACTAGCGTCTTGATTAGAAAGCAGAGCAGTGCTTTTGGCAGGGTTAAGCTGATCATAAATAAGAGAAGAGGCAAGAGCTGAGGCCGTCAGAACAGTAGATAACATCACACCAACCGCTAGCCCCAATACCATCCACTTCAGGCGAATTAAGGCCGTGATGTTGTTACAAGTATCACTCATAACTTTGCGCTCGATTAATTAATTAGAGTAATAACAGTGTAGTTCAAAAAACCGAATGCTTTTGCTAGGTTAAGTAATAATGAAGCAGGGGGTTACATGTGATTTTTGTGCCAAAAAGTAAGTTGTTTCAAACTGAAACACTCACTGTGTAATAAACCCTTGGGCTTTCAACACCACAATCCCATTCTTTCGCGATGTAACAGTTATCCCTGCTGGATTTTTTAAGTTTGGAACTCCCTCTAATACAAAATAAATAAGTTAAGCGCATAAATCCGGACAGCATATTCGTACTATCCCGGATAAGGTGAAACTATAGGCAAAAGAACTCGAAGACATTAACGTGAGCCTGCAATTAGCATTCAAGCCGCTGGCTTCTGCTGGGATCTACATAGGTGAAATTAGCCCCCTAGTGTCACTAGGATGATCGGCACTGTTCTCACTTCATCCGTATCTGAATTAACAATGGGAGCTGTTGGGGCGCAGTAATCGATGAAGAGCTTTTCGCCTGGCGCATAAAGCTTCTTAAGCCAGCGAGTGTAGTATTCCTCCCACTGTAGACGTTTGGTGATGGTCCCTTGATAACCGTTTTATCCCTGAATCGGAGATCGGATTACTCCGAAACCTGATCCCTCTGTAGTAGCAAGTTAATAATTAAAATTTAGTTTTTCATAAAAAAGTCTCATTAATTTTCACCTCATTTCACACAAAAAAACACCACACCCTGTTCTCACCTAAGTTACTGATTCACAGAGACCAAAGCACACCATACAACAACCCTGTTCTCAAGCGCGCCCAATGAAACTCTATTTTTCTTTGTTTAACAAATACTTATACACTCCAAATGTGACTAACCCTTCTTTTTTTTGTTACAAAACTCTGCAACAATCGCGACACGCGTTAACGAAAGTTAGCGACATTATTACAAGAATGGGGTTGATATATGAAATATGTAATAAAGCTGTCGGCGGTTTCGCCATCGAATTCTCCACCTACCTGAGCAGTTAACAGTTTTAGATATTACGAATAAACATTTTTAATTTTGAGCTTGGCCTTCAATCAAAGGCTGACAAATTACTAATCGGAAGTAACAGCAATGTTAAATAAATCAACAATTGCAATCGCTATCGTCACTATGTTTAGTGCTGGTTCAGTGAACGCTGTAATGTTAGATGGTGACAGTCAAGGTGACCACGTTCGCTTATATGGCGAAGTGGGCGTAGGTGGGCATTTTGATACTCATGCAGATTATAACCACGATGAGTTCTACGATACCAAGGGCTATGTAGATGATAGCTTCGCAACTTTGGGCGTAGCGGGTCAACGTGAACAATTCACTTATCGTCTTGAACTGGACTACCAACGCCGTAACTGGCTTGGCGGCGACGGTGAGTTCGAGTTGGCCATCGACAAGTTGTACGTAGGCTACCTATTAACCGAACAGCAGTGGATCGAGCTCGGCTTGACCGATACTGCATTCGACGATTACGACCACTTCGGTGATTTCACCTTTAACAAGTCCATTGAAACCGGTGAAGCCGGTGACCAAGAGAATACCGTTAAGTACCAAGCCAAGTTCGAACATCTTATTGTCGGTGCTTCCTACTCATATGACGGTGAACACAAAAGTGGTGCCCTACAAGGTGACATCATTAACGGATATGCAGGCTGGATGTCAGATCTGCTATCTGTCGTGGTTGGCTTAGAAACGCGCGGCGGCTCCAATGGCGTCAGTAAATATGGTGAGCAGCAACAGATAGGTTTGGGTGTTCGCCTTAAACTAATGCCAGAGTTCTCTATTGGTTTCAATGGCTTTCTAGAAGATGAAGACTTATCTACACGTAAGAGTGGTGACGTACACCTAGATTATCAGACCTTCCGCAACAAGGGGGCAACGGTAAGTGCCAAGTATGACCTGAATGAACATTGGGAATTCATCGGCTCCGTAAATCACGAAGAATACGAAGGCTGGGATCTGATCAGTCCTAACTACGACTACTCTGAGCTGCCACCTGAGTACGGAAAAGAGCGTCAGTGGGCCAGCTTAGGTTTCAACTATCGCCCTGCCCGCGACATCGTGCTGTCTGTAGAAGGCCGAGTTGGCGAAGCCCCTGAAGCAGCCTACGCCTACGCGCGTATGTACTTTTAGTCCGTATCGAATCCAATTGTATAGAGTCTACTATGAAGAAAAGTTTCCTATCGCTGGCCATTGCCAGCACCATCAGCATGGGCGCCTTCGCTGGCGTTGAAGACCTGCTGATCACCGAAATGACCCAAAGTTCCGATGCCAATGTGGGCTCGGTTGAAATCACTAATACAGGCTCTGATGCCTTTACCTTTACCGCTGACATTACTGCATACCAACGTTCTAGCGGCAAGTACGACAACGAGTTACTTAACGCTGATGCTAAGCCGCTATTGACAGGTCAGACGCTTGCTCCTGGTGCCTCTCTAGTGCTTGTCAACAGTCGAGCTTCCGAAGAGTTTCGTAATGCCATTGCGACTCAAGGTGGCAGCGTTGTTATCTCCACATATGATGCCAGTAATAAGTACAACAACCTGTTCATGACCAGTGATGACGGTTTTTTCCTAAAAAATGGCGATATTGTTATCGATCGTGTCGGAGCTGAAAACGACACGAGCAAGTGGGCTCCGAACACAACTCTGCGTCGTAAAAAAGATGCTGATGGTAACAATCCCACTCAATCAGGTACCTTCGACGCGACTCAATGGCAAAACATTTTGCCGATGAGGACTGACGATTTAGGTAAATCCGAACTGCCAGCAGCGGATGCTGATGACATCATGGATATCTTCACTTGTCCAACGGATATGAATGAAATTAAGTCTCCTAGTGAAGTGCAAGGCACAGGTTTTACCTCGCCTCTGATTGCTGATGGTGAAACCGAATCAGCTGAAAAAGTTGCCGTAGAGGGCATCATCTCAGCTAAGGTGTCTATCCCTAATGAGGGTTTCTATCTTCGCAATCTTGCCTCTGACAACAACCCTGAGACTTCCGATGGTATCTTCGTTAGCTCTAGTGCTGCCGGTGATCTCAAAGTGGGTCAAACCATTTGTATCGGCAGTAAAGTGGCGGAGTACCAAGGCCAGACTCAAATGTCAGCTGATACGGCATTTAGCTGGAACGTTACTGATACTGACATCCTAACTGAGCCTACCGATATTCAGGTAATTAGCTCTGATAACGGCTCTTTCGATAAGACGTTGGAGCGTTACGAAGGTATGCTGGTCAATCTGCCTACAGATCTGGACCCTAGTACTCCTAGCGATGAAGCCAAAGAGGATATGCGTATCACTCGCAGCTTTAGCTACAACTACCTGTCGTCTCCTAACGGTCGCAACAACATAGTGGCAGCTTATAAGCGTCCTAACTTGCAGCCCAACCACTTGTATGTTGCAGGAAGCCCTGAATCTAAAGCAGCTTATGAGCAAAACAATGACTATCGTTTAGTTATTGAAAGTGCCACTAAGTCCAATGGCACCGAGTTGCCTTATTACGCTGGTTTTAACAGTGACCCACACACCAACTACATCCGTATCGACGATAGTCTCGTTAACGCGCAGGGTGTGATCAGCCAATACGAAACTGAGTTGATCCCAGGGACTGATAAGTATGATCAGGACTACAGCCTGACTATAACCAACCAGTTGACTAGTGATAACTTTATTCACAACTTACCACGTACAGAGACACCTGATCTGCAAGACACTGTGGCAGAAGATGATTTTGCTATCCGCATTTCTAGTCAGAACCTGTTTAACTTTTTTAACTCTCCTTTCGGTGGCGACAACAACAACTTTGGTCAGAGCCGAGGCGCAGATAGCTACGATGAATACATTAACCAGCGAACCAAGCTGGTAGAAATTATTCGTGCTCAGGATGCCGATGTAATGGCCCTGATGGAGATTGAAAACAACGGTTTTGGCGATGCGAGTGCCATTGCTGAGATTGTGAACCAGGTCAATATCCAATATGTGGATGAGAGACCCCAGGATTACAATGGTCCTAACTCCACCGAAAACCGTTATGTATTTGTTGGTTTTGACAACAATGGCAATCAAATGCTGGATAACCTTGACGCCATTGGTTCTGACGCCATTGCTACAGGTATCATATATCGCCCAAGCAAGATGAGCATTGAGCGCACTCGCGTTATCCCAATGCCTCAACAGAAAGCGCCTACCATAGTGAACGACTTAGGTGAGGTGATCAAAGATCAGAATAAGGAAATTCTAGAGAACGGTCAGAACTACCACCGTGACGCCTTGGTTGTAACCTTTATTGTTAACCAAACAGGCAAGCGCTTAACGCTAGCTGTAAATCACCTTAAGTCAAAAGGCTCTACTTGTTGGGAAGAATGGCAAGGTGTTGAGTTTGGTAATGCTACAACCTGGAACAACCGTACAGCCCCAGATCTGGACTACCAAGGGTCTTGTGCAGAGTTCCGCGTAGCCGGTGCCGTGCACCTAGGTGAAGAGATGGAAGACGTTCTTGGCGATAAGATCATCCTTGGTGATTTGAACGCCTACGGTAAAGAAGATCCTGTATTAGTTCTTACCGAGAACCCACGCAACAAGACGATCGTTACCGCTAGCCACACTTTCCTTGGACCTAAGCCTCAGTTTAACGAAGATGGCTCACCAGTCACCATCACTAAAACTTATGGCTACATAGATATCGTCGGTGAAAAGCTCAAGGAGAAAGGAGAGACGCCTTGGAGTTACTCTTTCAGTGACGAAATAGGCTCGCTTGATCACATCTTGATCTCACCGTCTCTGAAAGACCGCGTGATTGATGCCACTGACTGGCATGTTAATGCTGCAGAGACCGGTCTGTATGACTACCAAAACCGCTTTAAAGGTACCATCGACGGTACTGGAACGCATAAGTTCTACAAAGAGGACATCTATCGCGCGTCGGATCACGATCCTGCACTGATTACCCTTAGCTATAAGCCTGGTGATACGGATCCTAACGTACCTCTGAACCTGCCAAAACTAAGAAAGCTAATCAAGGTTCCTTACCAGATCCCTGCGGGTATTTCGACTCAAGTTGGCGATGTCGCAACCGTCAGTATGAGTCCTGATGATGATGAACAGCGTTTAGATTTGAGCCAAATGGTTCTGCCTAATGTGGTGCTTTCTAATGACACAACAGCTTTGGTAAATTTCGAGGTCTTTGGTGCGCCATCTGCTATCTACAACGTTTCCGTAAGCCTACAGCGTGACGGAAAACTTGTAGCTGGGTCTGAGCAATCTTTCCTAGCGAAGGTATCTAACCGCGACTCCTTGATTGCTGACATTGTAGAAGAAGAAAGCGATAACACTGGTGGTGACGGTAGTGCTGGTAGCACTGGTTTCATCAGCTTGTTATCCCTATTCGGGCTGGCAGCTATGCGCCGTCGTCTTCGCAAATAAGCGTTGCTCTCGACAATGAAGCGCCTGCTTTCGGGCAGTGCGCTTCCCATCAAGGATTCAAAAAGAGATACGATTATGAGAATTAAAATGAATGCAGTTGCTGCGGCCACTGCTATGGTTTTGGGCGCATTTTCTACTACGGCAAGTGCTGATTTACTGATTACTGAGTACATTGAAGGTGGCGGATTTAATAAAGCTATTGAGCTTTATAACTCTGGTGATGCTGCACAATCTTTAAATGGCTATAAGCTAGTTCGTTACAAAGATGGTGCCAATACTACGACAGAAATGGTCGCGTTTGCAGATCAGGAAATACCTGCAAAAGGCATCTTAGTTGTTAGACATGCAGATGCTGTATTGAATCTCGACGCTAGCGTAACGTCTATGGTTGGTGGGCTTCAGCAGAATGGAACAGATGCTGTTGCACTGCTCAATGGCGACACGGTTGTTGATATTGTTGGCGCGGTACCTACCCCCAAAGATTGGGGTAAAGATGTTACGCTGCGACGTAGCGATACTGCTAGCTCCATGGTGGCTAAAGATACTTTCGACGAAAATGACTGGACTTCTCAGCCCAAGGATACGGTCGATGGATTTGGCTGTATTGGTGACAATGCTTGTACTTTCGTCGAAGAGCCTGGTGTGCTGCTGATTACTGAGTATGTGGAAGGTGGTAGCGATAATAAAGCGATTGAGGTTTCTAATGTAGGTGGTAGCACACTCAATTTGGATGACAGCGAATATAAGTTAGCCATTTATTTTAATGGTGCGACTGAGATCACTGATTCCACTGTTGTTAATCTTACTGGTTCACTCGACGTTGGTAAAAGCTTAGTGTTCCACCACTCAAGCGCTGCTGAAGCTTTTAAAGTCGGAACTGCTCACACTGTAGCTAAGTTCAGCGGTGATGATGCTTTAGTGCTTACCAAAGATGGTGCCGTTATTGATAGCATTGGTAAGGTTGGAGAGCAGCTAGTATGGACTGATGGTGACTTTTCTACTAAAGATAAAACTCTGCGTCGTAAAGCAGCTGTAAAGGTCGGTGATACCAATACCGCTGACGTATACCCTGGGACCTCTAAAGAACAGTGGCTTATTCTACCTAAAGACACTGCGGACGGCCTTGGTTGTGCTGGTGAGAGTGCCTGTGACGGTTCAGTAACGCCTCCAGAACCAGAGCCAGAAACAGGCCCTTGCACCAACTGCGAGACGCTAACTCCGGTTGCCGACCCTACTACGTTCAATGGTGAGATCTATTACTCAGATGTATTAAGTGGTGATTTTGCCCATGCAGATGAGCTTAAGAATGCTCTGTCGATCATTATAGCCAAAGATCACAAGTATCTGACCTATAAGCAGGTTTGGAGCACACTAACCCACGCTGACCAAGATCCTGATAACGATAAAAATGTTATTGAAATCTACACCGGTGCTTCTATTTCTAAGTACGACAACCAGACTAGTGGTAGCGGTGCGGGCAAGTGGAATCGTGAGCACGTTTGGGCCAAGAGCCATGGTTTCCCTAGCGACTCGCAGTGGGGCTACACCGATGCTCATCACCTGCGTCCTTCAGATCCTGGCATCAACACAGCACGAAGCAACAATGACTTTGGTGCGTGTATGGATACTGGTGAAGAGGTGATGTTCAACGGTATGGGTACTGGTAACTACCTCGACAAAGCTACCGACTGCTGGGAACCTCGTGATGAGGTGAAAGGCGATGTCGCTCGTATGATCATGTATATGGATACTCGATATCAGGGTACTGATACCGCTACAACGAATATGCCTGATCTAGTCGCAGTCGATCGGCTAACGACTACTGCCGAGGATAGCGAACCGCTCATCGGCACGCTTTGTACCCTGTATGCGTGGAACAAGTTAGATGCTGTTGATACCTACGAGCAGAACCGTAACAACCAGGTATACAAATACCAGGGCAACCGTAACCCCTTCATTGACCGCCCTGAGTTAGTGCAGCAAGTGTATGGTGCAACCTGTGGTGACGATCCAAACCCAGGTTTGGTAGTCGAAGGTGATATTGTTACTCCTGAGAGTGTCACTGAAGGGTCTGCATACACCATAGATGCCTCTGCAATCAACGCTGGCGAAGGTGTTACTCTTACTTACAAGTGGGAGCAGATTGTTGATGAAGAGAAGACGGTTGTTGGCGACATGGCTATATTGTCTCTGACTGCGCCAATGATTAAAGCCGACGAGACTTTGAACTTTACGGTGACCATCAGCGACGGCACGTTGGAAACAACCAAAGCTGTTAGCCTGATCGTGACTAACGTGCCTCTAACTTTAGATGTAACGTTTGCAGGCAACACGCAGCTGACTGAAGGTGATAAAACTTCCATCACAGCGACGGTTACAGATGCTCCAGAAGGGACTAGCTATAGCTGGAAGCAGGTATCTGGAAACACGGCAGTGTTTACCGCTTCAGGTCTGACACTTGATGTGACTTCACCTAGCGTCGATATTGATCAAGTGCTTGTGTTCGAGCTTACGGCAACGGTTGACGAAGAAAGCTTCGTTAAGTCTGTTAGCATTGAGGTGAAAAACACCGAAGAACCTGGTTGGACTAAGCCTGATGGGGCGGGTAGTTTAGGTGGTTTTATTACTTTGCTGCTACCGCTAATGTGGTGGCGTCGCCGCCAAGGCTAATCATCAGTTAAGCCTATAAAAAGCAGCACCGGGATCGCTCTGGGTGCTGCTTTTTTTAACTGTACAGACGTTGTCTACATCTCGCCTTGTGCGCGTTGCTCTCAGAATGAGAAATCAGCTATTAGGGCAAATGACAACGCTTATCTGAATAATATTGAAGGATTATTATGAATACTTCACTCCGTCCTTCTAGCCTACTTCTTACCGGCTCAGCTATCGCTCTAACGTTAACATTGAGCGGCTGTGGTAAGGAAAAGGTGGAAGAGGCGCCTAAGACGACAGCATCTATCGCCTGTCAAGCCGCTGGTGATGACTGTAAGCGCTTCACCTTGCTCCATACCAATGATCACCACGGCCGTTTTTGGCAAGGCTCTAGAGGTGAGTATGGTATGGCCGCGCGAAAAACCATTCTCGACCAAATTCGTAAAGAGGTCACCGAGCAAGGTGGGGAAACGTTACTGCTCTCAGGTGGCGATATTAACACTGGCGTACCTGAGTCTGATCTTCAAGACGCCGAGCCAGATTTTATCGGCATGAACCACCTTGGATATGACGCCATGGCCGTGGGTAACCATGAGTTTGATAATCCATCGACGGTGATGGATAAGCAGAGAGGCTGGTCAAAGTTCCCGTGGTTATCGGCCAACATCTATCGCCAAGTCGATGGTGAATGGCAACGCTACTTCGAACCCTACAAGCTATTCGAGGTTCAAGGCTTGAAGCTAGCCGTAGTCGGCCTGACTACCGAGCATACCGCTGAGATAGGTAATCCAGAATTCGTTGAAGATCTAAAATTCACTTCAGCACAAGCTGAGGCAAAAAATATTTTGGCAGAGCTTGAGCAGAAGCATCAACCGGATCTTGTTTTTGGTCTCACCCATATGGGTCACTATGAAAATGGTAAACATGGAAGTAACGCGCCCGGTGATGTTGCTCTTGCCAAAAGCCTAAAGCCTGGCCAGATCCAAGCAATCATTGGCGGACATTCACAGTTGCCTGTGTGTATGGAAGGGGACACTGGTGAGTACGTAGAAGATTATGGTCGAGATGAGCCTTGTAGGCCTGATCGTCAAAATGGCACTTGGATCATGCAAGCCTACGAGTGGGGAAAGTTCGTTGGTCGCGCCGATTTTGAATACTATGGTGGTAAGCTACACTTGGCAAACTACGAGTTAGTACCTGTGAATACAGAAACCAAGTTTGGTTCCTACTATCCGCCTCATATGCTAACGCCTAAGGATAAGGAAACCCTCGAACTGCTTCGGCCCTATCAGCGTAAGGGGCAGCTGAAGTTGAGAGAACAGATTGGTGTTGCAAAGGCGGACTTCATTGGTAAGCGTAAGATTGTTCGTTACCAAGCTACGCCTCTGGGGGTGATGATTGCGCACGCTCAAACTCAGCTTCCTATCCCCGCAGATTTTGGGATCATAAACTCAGGTGGTATTCGAGCCACCATAAAGAAAGGGCCCATTCGATATCGTGATGTGCTTAAGGTGCAGCCTTTTTCCAACAGCGTGACTGTAACCGAGATGAATGGAGCCGAACTAAAGAAGTATTTGTCTAGGGTTGCGCTTAAGACTCGAGGCTCTGGAGGCTTTGCCCATTTTAGCGGTATCAAGATGACCGTTGACTGTAAAGCTAAAGATGTCGATATCAGAACTGTTGGTGATAAGCCCTTCAAGCTAACAGATAAATATCGATTTACCCTCCCTAGCTATAACGCTGCGGGCGGTAATAAGTATCCCAAGTTAAAGGAAAAGGCGAGAGATACCGGCTTTATTGATGCAGATATGCTTTATCAATTCATCAAAAAGCATGACACGCTCGATCCTGCCAATTATGACAGAGCGAAAGATGTTCGCTATATCAACTCCAGAAGTTCTGATGGCTGCGGCGGTTAATCTTAGCAGTTAATAAGGTTAATCAGCTGGCACCTTAGATCTCGAAACAGAGCCCAACCTTTGATTGGGCTCTGTTTTTTAAGGTATGTGTTCGGCAAACTACACCTAGCCTTTTTGTACATACCAAGGTCGTCAGCAAGTATAAAGTAGAGCAAATGCCTTGTTGCTTACCACTCCCTTCTTCTCGTTCGAGCTTTGGTAGCTGTCAGGTAAAAGTGCAAGGAAATAAAGTTGAACCAACAGCGGGCGCAAGAGGCTCAATTGCGCGGACTTATTTGTCTATGGAACAAACGCACCCGAGATACTAAATGAGTAGGCAACAAAGTCAGCTACTGAACGCTTGAGATAAAGAGGTACCTTCAGGCGCTACCCAATAACGAGTTTCATATTAGGGGGAATTTCACTTGAAACTGGATCCCACACATGTATGAACCTCAATCTGAAATTATCAATGGAGAGTGGCGATTCCCAGAGCTAACTCAGAAATAACGGTCGTTATAGACTTTATCAAAGCCAACTGATTATTCAGTTGGCTTTTTTCATGGGCCGAACTCAGCATATTTGTTCCACATCATTACTACATAGCGTTCAATACAGCTACAATACAATGTCGATATTTCACTTATCAGGGAAGTTTAATGGACAAAGCACTGACCGAAATGGATTTGAACTTACTCAGAATGTTGAAAGTGCTGGTTGAAACTCGGAATACCTACAAAACTGCTGAAATATTGGGTATTTCACAAACCAGTGTGAGTCGTGGTGTGGCAAAGCTTAAAGAAACGTTTGGAGACCACCTATTTCTAAGAAAAGCGCACGGCATCGAACCCTCTGAATTAGCAATCCAGCTTTCCGAAGCTACCGTAGAAATGCTCAACCCTGTCGCAAAAGTTATTGATTCATTTAGTAACTTCGAACCATTTCAGTTTCGTGGCACCGTGTCGATCTCCGTTAATACTTACATATTAGAAGTGTTCGGAGAACGGTTAATAAAACTGCTTTTTTCTAAGCTTCCAAATGCGAAAGTCGAATTAGACTTTTGGCAGAATCAGTCTTTAAGAGATATGTTAAATGGAAAAATTGATTATGCTTTACAAATTTCAAACTTTCCATTCCCTCAAGATATTTACAGCCACCATGTAAAAACCGTGACTTCAGGAATTCTTGCTAGAAAGAATCATCCAGTTTTAAAAGAAGGGAATGAGTGGGAAAGAATTCATGAATTACCTATTGTTCAACTCTATTTAGCAGGTGTCAACTACGACAAAAGCGCGCTACACGACATCTACCAATTAAAAGGGTATCAAGCTAATGTAGTACTGAAAACACACAGTCTCAAAGCGGCGTTGCATACCGTAAAAACAACCGACGCGATTTGTTTTTCCAGCAGTTATGTAGCCGAATTGGGAGAAGATTTAGACGTTCATCCGCTACCACTAGTTGCGGATGAACATAAACGGTTTGATATTATTGGTGGGTATCTGCAAACACGTAGGAGCTATCCTTTAAATCAATACTTACATCAAACCCTGCAAGATTTTTTTAACTCTGTTGAACAGCCCTAACGCTAAACAACATTTTCTTTTATCGCTAAAAAACGCCCAGTCAGGGCGTTTTAAGTTTTACATGATCAAGCCAATATATTGTTCATTGTTACAAACGAGTGTCGGATACCCATTTAGGCGTTAGCCCTTCCGTGGGTTTTTCATCAAATGTCACTTCACCAGGCTCAGATGGTGCAGACCAACTCAACAAATCTGTTCGTGCCATTCTAGTGACAATTTGCTCTTTAGTTACATTAATAACCATAAGATCTTGAGCAATAGCAACTGGGCCACCATATGACTCGACAAGTCCTTTAAAGGCCCTATCAATCGTATCTTCATTAGTGAAGAAATGCGTTCCTACCCCTAAACCAGGCTTAGAAATTGTAAATATTTCTCCAAGCTCACTTGCTGAAGTATGTTTATGCACAATATTCTCAGCGACTTCTATAGGCATATTGTTTTTGTCTGAAAATGTTGGAGCATCAATAAACAGCTCGTGGATGAACACATCTACACCTTTCGCCATTTCAGCTTCATGTGTTGTAGGCTCACTATCGCCAGTAAATGCCATTGATAACCCATTCCACTCTAGTCGATAACCCACTGAACCAACCAGAATATGATCAACCGGGAACGCATATATTTTCACATCGTTTTCTGAATATACTAACTGTTTCGGCGTTTCGGGGCTAAATTTCGAGTAATCAAATTCATGGGCTTGGATTTGCATGCCTTCATTTGCGGCGATCCCGGTTTTACTAAGTACATGCCAAGCCGCCGCCTTTTCAACATGCTCGACAAAGCTTGCAACTCCCAGCTCAGGAGTATGACCAGAAGATCCATACACATTTAAAGGTGCATTGCGCCCCCAGCCCATTGAATCCCATAAATTAAATATTCCGCCAACGTGGTCTAAGTGTAAGTGAGTGACGAAGACTTTATCCAATGAATCGTGAGGTAAACCAAGACTCCAGAGATTTGGTACTGTTCCACCCCCTACATCAAAGATGAAATTATCACCATTTCCAAGTTCTACTAACCAACTTGTGGATGCTTGTCCCATACGTACAGGTGGGTTACCAGAGCCGATTGTCGTTATTCGCATTTCATCAAGCTCGATTGATTCTTGCCCTGCTATAAAGTGCTCTGAATATTGACGATGCTCGCCGTCAGTTTTTGAAATAACATTGTGTTTAGTTAATGGTTGTCCACATAAGGGGACTGGATACCCTGCCTCTGTTAATCGGCATTCTCGCGGGAATTGGAAATCTAGTGGTGATTCTGCCAACGCAGGAAGCGTGAAAGAAGTGCACAGCGCGTAAGTTAATAATTTGGGGATCGATTTCATAGGTACTCCGATAAAAAACTAGGTACTGAATAAGTTAGTGCAAGCAGATTATCTATGATTGAATACGATAAGAATATGAATTACAGAGACCCGAATTTGGTTAAGACGGGGAAATTTTCAACAATCAAAGAATTCTTATGGCCGACGGTATAGTAGTCTGGTTGAGCACATGCATTATTTTTTTTTGGGGGGGGGAGGTGTAGTGGATTAGCTAATTTGGCCATAGAGTTAGAGCCCTGGGCATGAGGGAAAGTAAGTCAAACAGCAGATGTTTGAAACTAGGGTCAATCCCGTCCTGACACACTTTGGGGCAAAACTGCGTTAGTGCAAAGGCACTAACTCGTGAGGTTCGGATTAGGAAAGGTATACTTTGGCTTGTTAAGTTATTGTCCCCCAATCGTTGATTCGTCGCCAAGCAGATACGTACTACTAACAATGATAATTCCTAAGTTTATTGGTTATCCCAGTATTCTTATACTCACTATTTTTCTTTTGCTTTTATGCTGCAGTAGACTTTCTTCATCGCAACACACTAACACTCCCTATACTCACAATCATTGTGGGGCATGAAAGGAATGAATAATGAACCGAGTTTACCCTCTGGCAGTAATAGCGAGCCTAATAATGAGTCCTAATGCACTGGCTGTCGCACATGCTGATATGATTTTAACGAACGCAAAAATTTACGGTCACAATAATGCCGATGCGATCGCCATTCACGATGGCAATATTGTGTTTGTTGGTAAAGCCACTGAAGCGGATGCATATCGTAATAAAAAAACCGAACTTATCGACCTTGAACAGGCATATGTAATGCCGGGTTTTATTGATAATCATAACCATGTATTTGAGGCTGCTTCAGAAGCTGGCAGCAACTGTGAACTAGATATGGATGCATCACTTGAAGAACAAATACCCTATTTAAAGGCATGCAGCAAAAATGCTAAGTCTGGCAGCTGGCTGATGGGCTATGGCTTTTCTTTGGATGCAATTTTAAATGAAGATAATCGTTACACGCCACTTGAAGTGATTGACCGTATATTCCCGAAACAACCTGTCGTGTTCATGGAGCAAACCTCACATTCAATGTGGGTCAACTCCGCAGCGCTTAAATTGGCGGGTATCACCAAAGATTCTCCCGAGCCTCAGGGCGGAAAGATACTCAAAGACGAAGAAAGCGGTGAACTCAACGGTATTTTGTTTGATAACGCTGGTGATATCATCATGGAGATGGCATGGAATAGCCTAGAAAACAAGTTCGAGAAAAGCTACGAAGGCTTAATGATTGGTCTTGAAGAATCCGCCGCACATGGCATCACCACCATTGGTGACGGTCGGCTTTATTGGAAACGAGGCTGGTATGACGTGTGGCAGCAAGCAGAGAAAAAGGGGGATTTAACTGCTCGAGTGTCACTGCGCCCATGGATTTATCCAACTGATTCAATGGCGCCGCAGCTAGCTTTTTTGAAGAAAATACAAACGAGTGATAGATCACGTTTGTTATTGGTCGATCAGGTAAAAATGTATAGCGATGGCATCATTATTAATGGCACTGCGAAAACGTTAGCACCGTATTTGGATACCTATATTCCAGATGAGCCTTACGGCATCAATTATATCCCACCAGGTCAAATGAAAACCTGGCTGGAAGCATTAGGTAAGATTGGTTATAGCGCTCATATCCATGCGATTGGTGATGGTGCAGTTCGCGAGTCATTAAATGCGATTGAGCATGCTCGCAACCAAGGATCGAAAAAACCTTATACGCTAACACACGTGGAATTGGTGGACTCAAAAGATGTCCCTCGTTTCGTAAAACTGGATGTGACCGCCGACTTCCAAGTGGGTTCTGATTATGTCGTACAACATGACCATCAGTGGGCTGAAGGCTTTATAGGGGCTAAGCGAACGCACGAGCTGATGAATCCAAGCGCCATTTTTGATACAGGTGCCAATGTTACCTTAAGTAGTGACTGGAATGTGCATGATATCAATCCACTAGTTGGTATCGCTAATAGCTTGAAAATGGGTAAAACAGGCTTGCCGGATGTGCATTCGGCTATAGATGCCTATACAATTAATGCGGCTGAAAGTTTAGGGCTCAGTTGCATTACAGGTTCGATAGCTGTTGGTAAATCGGCTGATTTTGCCATTCTACAACAGGATATTACCCGTTTATCCGCCGATGATATTGCTGACACTGAGGTATTAATGACCGTACTGAAAGGCGATATTGTTTTCGACATAGATGATGAATAAATAAAATGGATGCAGGGCTTGCTCTGCACCGTCTTTTAAGCTGGAGGTCAGTGTAACAAAAGCATTTTTATATTGAGGTGGCAGTAAGACTGCTATTTCTGCTGATATTCATTGTCCCATCTTGTTTAGTTGCACTTTTGATAGTATGCGTCAGATGGTTCAAGGCAACCAGTCTGCAATATTAGCAGTAATAGGGCTTTTGATGGCTACGGGTATTATTGGGCTTTTTGAGGCGACCTATCAGAAAACATAGCTTACTTACCGACTTGAACGTACGTTCACCCACCTAACTAAACTACTACTGTTTACTGGTATCTCTGAACTTATCATCTTGGCTGTCGCTGGAATTGGAATTACTTCAACAGTATGGGATGACCCGCGACTTTAGGCAATCCTTCCGATTTACGCATTTTTGTACGTATACGATTAGTGGGATGCACTAATTGCCGCTTCTGTTTCTACTCCAGAGCTTAAAGCAAAATATAATCTTCAGGTCGAGTCAGAACCCCAGCCTAAATCTGAAATACAATCCCAACATGAAATTAAGCCCGACAATTAACTCAAGAGACAGGCTTGTCTACGAGTTGGTGGCTTACTTTGAAGGCCTCTACTATTTGACTACCATGTTGAGACAGCGTTAATCCATTGCGCCAACACAGCTCAATTCTTCGGTCGATGCCTGCAGGTTCAAAATCACAGTTTAGGGCGGTCAGCTGGCCATTTTCGATATAGGCGTTAACACATTCTGCAGGTAAAAACGCAAAGCCTTTATTGTGTTTTAACATAGCGACAAGTGGCTGAATGTCAGAGAAAAAACCGTAGCTAGGACTAAACCCATCGCTGTTTTCATCTCTATGTTGCTGACTGCTTTTGCTATTCGCCTCTCCCCAAATTAACTCACGGTATTGGCTTAAATCGATGGTGGTCACCACAGGCAATGTCACGAGGGGATGGTCAGGGCTGCACGCCAACAACTCTTTGTAATGGCCTAAACGGCAATACTCAAAATGCTGATGATGAAGGGTGTCGGATTCATGAGTAATGATGATATCTACATTGCCTTCGTTCAAGTCTTGCATCAGTTGGTGTTTTTCTTCGCGATACACTTCCACACATAAATGGGGAAAATCCAACGTCAATGCTAGAGGCTGAGTAAAGGCTAGGTCGGGAATGTAGTTCTCAATCCCGATAGTCAGCACGGTTGATTCACCCTGCGCAATTATTTCGGCACTTTGAACAAACTTATCAAGTTGGCTCATGGTGTGTGTGAGGCTAGGAAGTAAACGTTCCCCCTCTTTACTTAATGACGTTTTATTACCAGTTCGGTCAAAAAAGTTAACGCCAAGATCAATTTCTAGATCAGAAATCCATTGGCTAACCTGAGGTTGTTTTTTTCCTAACTTACGTGCAGCAGCAGATATTGAACCTGTTTCGACGGCCAATAAGAGTGCTTTCAGGTGTAGTGAGTTCATAGGCTTATATTAATTCAGGTACGCACTAAATTATGATTCATTTTCGATATCATCAGTTAAAGGCACTATACGTTCTTATCTTGAGTTAATCACGTCAGACGGATGTATTCATACTTAAATTGAGAGCCTGACATTAGATCACATATGGCAAATTATTATGAACAGAAAACGAATGAGTAGAAGCACTAACAAGAAATGGGGCATTTCCAAGCTAGCAATCAAACCTGCACGGCCCAAATGAAGGCACCAATTATCCGGTGTAGATACAGCCGTGACCGTCCATGACATGGACGTCATGGCCGAGCTTCCAAGGATGGATTTGTTGCGTGTCACGGCAGTATCTGCACATGCACCCGCTGCAGGCGATTGGTAACGGTGAAACGACAATTGAGAACTCGCTTCCCCGTAGCAACTACTCAAAAAATGTAATCAACCTTCATTCGAAGGGCAACCAACTTTGGGGCATAAATAAGCGAAGCCTGATCTGTATATTCACTCAAAAGTCCCTCCTCTCATCGAATTCCCATCCGGAGGCCTTATCTAAGCTTAGTAAGTTCTGATGTTTGACAAAATATCAGTTAACTTCAGCCACTATTCAATAACGAGTTTCACATCGCTGGATTTATTTCATTTGAAACTGGATCCCACAAAAAACAATATAACTGGTTATTACTTGCACTCAAAAAAATACTGTATATACTAACAGTTACTGTATAGAAAGACAGGGTTAACCATGAGACCACTTACACCGCGCCAAGCTGAAATTTTAGAGCTAATTAAACGTAATATTGCTGATACTGGCATGCCACCTACCCGTGCCGAGATCGCTAGACGTTTAGGTTTTAAGTCAGCCAATGCTGCTGAAGAACATTTAAAAGCCTTAGCTAAAAAAGGCTGCATTGAAATTATGCCGGGCACGTCTCGCGGTATTAAGTTAACCCAAGAAGACACTGAAGATGCAGATTTAGGTTTACCCCTTATCGGCCAAGTTGCTGCAGGTGAACCGATTCTTGCGCAAGAGCATGTCGAGCAACACTATAAAGTCGATCCTGCCATGTTCAAGCCATCAGCAGACTTCTTACTCAGAGTCCGTGGTGACAGTATGAAGAATATTGGCATACTAGAAGGTGATCTACTGGCTGTACACAAAATACAGCAAGCACGTAACGGCCAAGTGGTTGTAGCACGCGTTGAAGATGATGTTACCGTTAAGCGTTTTGAGAAAAAGGGTAACAAAGTTTTCTTACATGCTGAGAACGAAGAGTATTCACCAATTGAAGTGGATCTAGCAAACCAAAGCTTAAGTATTGAAGGTTTAGCCGTTGGTGTGATCCGTAATGGAGACTGGCAATGAACAAACTAATGGGAACGAGTCCTCGTCACCCTGGACTGTGGCAAGATATGCCATCGACCAATATGGTGAGCAGCACGAGTAATGACATCACGACTATGGTGACCCAAACTCAAGGGCGTGATGAGCTGAACCAGATCAGTGCTCAGCTTTCACAATTGAGCCAACAGGGTCGCTGGATTGTACTGATTAGCCCGCCGAATATTGGCTACAAGCAGATGCTAGCAGCTGCGGGTGTAAGAATGGACCGCATTTTACTGGTTCATGCTAAAGATGAAGTGGAAACACTTTGGGCAATGGAAAAAGCCTTAACAAGCGGTACCTCAAGTGCGGTGATTACTTGGACCAACTCTTTAGATGCTCGTGACAATCGACGCCTACAAATCGTTGCCAAAAGCGCTCGCGCTGTTGGCATTGTCATTGAACATTCGATTGATAACACAAATAAGCAACAATCTTGTCGCTCAATCAATATGCAGGATAGTGCTTTTGGTCAAGCCTCCCTGTTTGGTGCTGTTCATTAAGCAGAACATCTCCTCGCTTTCTAATACATGATGACTAGGAGGTGCGTTTTAGTAAGCGCCTTCTAGTACAAACGATTTTCTAAAGCCCTCATTCGAGGGCTTTTTTATTATCAATAATTGAAAAAGTGATCTTGATCAATATTTAAACACCAAGTAGTGTAGGAAGTCATAACAACGATATTTTGTTATATCCGAGCGATTTAGTTGTCGGTCTTTGCTCTGGGATTAGTCCTGAATTTGAAGCTTAGACTGAGATTGGCCTGATATATTTCAGCCGTATGTGCCAACGTGGTTACACCAGCAGTGAATAGCACTGAATACAATAGCCTGTGTCGCGATCCCATTAATTGCGACTCGATAGGCAAGCCACTCGCGCACTTTGAAGTCATCGTTGCTTTTTTGGGAACTGAAGAGTTTACATAGAGCAGAGACTTACTGTGTGACTCTTCTTTGTCTTGTGGACAGAGGAGAAGTCTAGTGAAGCAATTGTTGTATTGTGTGCTGGCGTTGCTATTTTCGCCCGTACTTGTTGCATCAGAAATGCCGCTTAATATGACAGAGGGTGTTACGGATATCAGTGGGCGGGTTTACAACCTCCATATGATTATTCTCTACATCTGCTGTGCTATTGGCATCGTGGTTTTTAGCATCATGATTTACGCTATGATCAACCACCGCAAATCAAAAGGCGCAGTCGCCGCCAACTTTCATGAAAGTACTAAAGTCGAGATCCTTTGGACTGTTGTACCTTTTATTATTCTTATACTTATGGCTATTCCCGCAACCAAGACATTGATTGCTATGGAAGATCCAAGTAATGCTGACCTCACCATCAAGATTACCGGCTCACAATGGAAATGGCATTACAGCTATTTCAACAAAGATGTTGAATTTTTCAGTCTGCTTTCTACCCCCAGAGCGCAGATAGATGGCGAAGAAGCAAAAGGTAAAAACTACCTTTTAGAGGTAGATAAGCCACTGGTACTACCGATTAATCGTAAAGTACGTTTCTTAATGACTTCAGATGATGTTATTCACTCCTGGTGGGTACCCGCATTTGCCGTTAAAAAAGATGCTAATCCAGGATTTATTAATGAAGCCTGGACCCGCATCGACAAACCGGGCACTTATCGTGGCCAATGTGCCGAGCTCTGCGGTAAAGACCATGGCTTTATGCCTATTGTTGTTGAAGCTTTATCAGAAGAAGATTTTGATGCTTGGCTGATTGCACAACAACAAGCCGCCAGCAATGCCGAAGTGGCAGCAAAGGCTGCCCTATCGCAAACGCTAACAATGGAAGAATTAATGGCGCAAGGCGAGCAAGTCTACCTTGCACGTTGCGCTGCCTGCCACCAGCCTAATGGTGCTGGCCTACCTGGCGTATTCCCTTCTCTTATTGGCAGCCCGCTTATTAAAGGGCCTGCTCAGCTGCATATCGATATTGTATTAAATGGTAAATCGGGCACTGCTATGCAGGCGTTTTCTAGCCAGTTAACTGCAACTGAAATTGCTGCCGTAGTGACTTATGAGCGCAATGCCTGGGGCAATAACTCAGGCGACACTGTTCAAGCAGCCGACGTAAGCTCAGATACGACCACGCCAGCAACATCGGTAGATACAACCCCAGCGACTCCAAGTGCAATACCTGCGACCTCACCTGCAACACAAGCTGAGGTTAATCAAGATACAACCTCAGAAACCAAAGCTGATGACGAGGTAACTAAAGAACTAACAACGGCACCATTAGGTGACCTAGCCATGAATGAACTCCTGACCATGGGGGAAAAAGTCTATATGACTAGCTGCGCGGCTTGTCATCAAGCAGCGGGGACAGGCCTACCTCCAGCGTTCCCATCATTAGTGGGTAGCCCAATCATCAAAGGCCCTGTAGCCGCTCACCTTGATATTGTTATCAATGGTAAACCTGGTACGGCAATGCAGTCATTTAGCGCGCTACTTACACCACAACAGCTTGCTGCAGTGGTGACTTATGAGCGCAATGCCTGGGGTAATAACTCTGGTGATGCCGTTCAGGCTTCTGATGTTGATGGTCACGGAAAGTAAGGGATTAACATGAGCACAATTACACAAGACTCACCAGCCGCTAACGACGTGAGCCATGATGACCACCACCATGGCGCGCCAAAAGGTATTATGCGCTGGCTGTTAACCACTAACCATAAAGATATTGGCACCCTCTATCTTTGGTTCAGTTTTATTATGTTTTTAACCGGTGGCGCGATGGCAATGGTGATCCGCGCAGAGCTATTTCAGCCCGGATTGCAATTAGTCGAACCCAACTTCTTTAACCAGATGACCACTGTTCACGGTTTAGTGATGGTATTTGGCGCTGTGATGCCGGCCTTTACAGGCCTAGCTAACTGGCTAATTCCGATGATGATTGGTGCTCCCGATATGGCGCTACCGCGAATGAATAACTGGAGCTTTTGGATCCTACCTTTCGCATTTGCCATTTTGTTAAGCTCACTTTTTATGGAAGGTGGCGGCCCCAATTTCGGCTGGACATTCTACGCACCACTATCGACAACCTATAGCCCTGACAGTACCGCTCTATTTGTATTTGCAGTTCATATCATGGGGATTAGCTCAATCATGGGCGCGATTAATGTGGTCGTCACTATCGTCAATATGCGTGCCCCCGGTATGACTTGGATGAAGCTGCCGTTATTTGTTTGGACCTGGTTAATTACCGCCTTTTTACTTATTGCGGTCATGCCTGTGCTCGCTGGCACAGTGACTATGGTACTCACCGATAAATACTTCGGCACTAGCTTTTTTGATGCCGCCGGCGGTGGGGATCCTGTCATGTTCCAGCATCTTTTCTGGTTCTTTGGCCACCCTGAGGTGTACATCATGATCTTGCCGTCATTCGGTATCATCTCGGCAATTGTGCCAGCCTTTAGCCGTAAGCGCTTATTTGGTTACTCATCGATGGTTTACGCCACTGCGAGTATCGCCGTTTTGTCGTTCCTGGTGTGGGCGCATCACATGTTTACTACGGGTATGCCGGTATTTGCTGAATTGTTCTTTATGTATTGCACCATGCTGATTGCAGTGCCGACAGGCGTAAAAGTATTTAACTGGGTTGCGACCATGTGGCGAGGTTCTATTACCTTTGAAACTCCCATGTTATTTGCGGTGGCCTTTATTATCTTGTTCACCATAGGGGGCTTTTCGGGACTGATGCTGGCGATCACTCCTGCTGACTTCCAATACCATGATACCTACTTTGTGGTGGCGCATTTTCATTATGTATTGGTGACTGGAGCAATATTCTCCATCATGGCAGCGGCCTATTATTGGCTACCCAAATGGACCGGCCATATGTACAGCGAAACCTTAGGGCGCTGGCACTTCTGGTGTTCGGTAATTTCAGTCAACGTGCTGTTTTTTCCAATGCACTTCTTAGGCTTAGCCGGAATGCCAAGGCGTATTCCTGATTATGCTATCCAGTTCGCTGATGTGAACCAGATTGTATCGATCGGCGGCTTCGCATTTGGCCTTTCGCAGCTGATCTTTTTAGCCGTAGTGATTAAGTGTATTCGTGGTGGTGAAAAGGCTCCAGCCAAACCATGGGAAGGCGCCGAAGGATTAGAATGGACCATTCCTAGCCCTGCGCCATATCACTCATTTACCACCCCGCCAGAGGTGAAATAAAGATGACTGAGATGAAGCGTAACGCCAATCGCAAATTGCTCGCCATGCTAATTATTGGCGCTGTGGGCATGTTTGGGTTTGGTTTTGCGCTTGTTCCTTTATATGACGTGCTGTGCGACGCATTGGGTATTAACGGTAAACCCGCAAGTACCGCCAGTGTTTATCAGCCTGTCGCAGTGGATAAAAACAGAACCATAACGGTTGAGTTTGTGTCTCAAGTGCAAAGCGACATGCCTTGGACATTTAAACCTCAGGTTAATACCATGCAAGTGCATCCCGGTGAGCTTATTCGTACTCATTTTGTCGCTACGAATTTATCGGCAGAGCATATTGTGGGGCAGGCTATTCCGTCTGTTTCTCCCGGACAGGGGGCGGCATACTTTAATAAGACGGAATGCTTCTGTTTCAATCAGCAGGTATTGCAGGCTAACGCTGCAGCCGAGCTACCACTCATCTTTTTTGTGGATCCCCAATTGCCGGATTCAATCTCGACCCTGACCCTCTCTTATACCCTCTACAACATCACCGACAAGGGCTATGTAGTAAGTGCCACAAGTAATGTCGTGGAGCAAGGAGCTGCACAATGACAACTGAACATATAGATGAAAACTACTCCAGCAATAAAAACGTCGCTGTGATTAACACAGTCACTAAAACTGGGGCTAAAGCCGTTACAGGGCAAGGAGCGGCTAAATGACAACTGAACATAAACACGAAAACTACTACGTACCAGAGCAAAGTGCGTGGCCCATTATTGGCGCGATAGGTTTATTTCTTATCGCCTTTGGTGCTGGAAGCTATGTCTCTGAATTAAAAACAGAAGGCGGCAGTGGTGGCTATATTTTGCTAGCTGGTATTGCGGTTATCATTTTCATGATTTTTGGCTGGTTTAGAACCGTTATCGCCGAATCTATGGCAGGGCTCTACTCCAAACAGATGGATCGCTCCTTTAGGCAAGGAATGAGCTGGTTTATCTTTTCTGAAGTCATGTTCTTTGCAGCTTTTTTTGGCGCCTTATTTTATGCCCGAATTATCGCAATACCTTGGCTTGGCGGCGCCTCAAATAATGAGATGACCCATGAAGTATTATGGCCAATGTTTGAAGCTGCTTGGCCCTTACTGACAACGCCAGATGGCAGCCTGACCCAAGCGATGGACTGGACAGGACTACCGCTCTACAACACCTTAATTCTTTTGACCTCTTCGATAACATTGCATTTTGCTCACGTAGGGTTAGAAAAAAATAAGCGTACCGCGTTAACCGTTTGGCTAGCGATAACCATTTTACTTGGGGTAGCGTTCTTATTCTTGCAAGTGGAAGAGTATGTCCATGCCTACCAAGAAATGGGGCTGACATTAAATTCAGGCATTTACGGTAACACCTTTTTCTTGCTAACCGGCTTCCATGGCATGCACGTTACCCTAGGAACGGTATTCCTTATGGTGTTGTTTTTACGAGTGCTTAAAGGGCACTTTACCCCAGATAAGCACTTTGCTTTTCAAGCAGGGGCTTGGTATTGGCACTTTGTCGATGTGGTTTGGCTGTGCTTGTTTTTCTTTGTTTATGTGCTTTAACCACTCATATTGCCGATATTAATACGATCACATAAACAATAATGTCATCAGTAGGGTCTGGAGTTAGGTGTTATGACTCCCGTCCCTAATGCCACCAGCAGTAACAGCACCACGAGTACAGAAAAGAGGACTCGGCGACCTAAGAATTGACTCATGGGGATACTCTTTTCTCCTTTCACCATAATAAATAGGGCTCGACCTAAATTAACCAGTATGAATAGCAGTAGCAGTACGAAAACTAATTTAAAGACAAACAAAGCAGACATGGCGCTTCCTCGCGTTAAGATGAATCTTGCTTGGTTATTTATTGTGCTTTCTACTGTGATTGTGTTTTCTATTTTGGTCAAGTTAGGTTTTTGGCAGCTTGAAAGAGCTCAATATAAGGCTCTCTGGCAGCAACAACTAACAGATAGACAAGCAGCTTCTGTATTAAACTATTCGCAACTGCTCAGCCTCCCTAAAGATGAGCCTTTAACAGGGTTTAAGCTAAAAACGGCGGTGACTCCCATCTCAACCAATGTTTTCTTGCTCGATAATCAAGTCTATGAGGGTAGAGTAGGCTACATTGCCTTACAAGCTTTGCAGGTCAGTGCATCAGAGCCATGGTTGTTAGTTGAACTCGGCTTTATCTCAGCGAGTATGGATCGCTCTAAGCTACCAAACGTAACAGCGATTACCAATCCTATAATGCTAGAGGGGCGGGTTTACCAAAAGCAGTTTAACCCGATGAGCTTTGATCTGATGGCTGAAGCTGGTTGGCCCAAACGCATCCAAAATCTCAATATCCCACAGCTGTCTGAACAACTTAATCAATCGCTCTCCGGCGTCGTATTACAGCCGAGTAATCTTGACAACCCATACCCTCATCCGTGGCAACCAATCCCGTTATCGTCGCAGAAGCATCAAGGTTATGCCGTACAGTGGTTTGCAATGGCAGGCGTATTTATATTGATCATGGGCTATTTATTTTTTCGCATGTTAAAACAACGATATAACAAGTAATCATATTGCTCTATTGCTAACGAGGGTTAGACGATGTAGGTTAGAAATTAAGCTCCTAGCCGTAATGGGAAGACTTAATTTTAATCATCAAATTTGATGGATTTTAGTAAGATAAAGAGGAGATGGAATGAACTCCCCCCAAAAAAGCGGCAAAAAAACACTGATACTGTTATTACTGGCTTTTGTCCTGCCTGTGATAGCGGCAAAACTGGTGCTCAGCTTTGACCTGTACCAAGGCGGAGCCACCAATAAGGGGCAATTGCTCGATACCGATACCAGCTATCAGAATCTAGCTATGGTGAATCCACTGCCCCATGAATGGCAGTTGCTCTACCTACTTCCTAGCCACTGTAATGCCGTCTGCGAAGATAGGCTCTATATTCTGCAGCAAAGTCATACCGCACTGGGTCGACATCAAGACCGTGTTCATACCATTATTTTGGTTAATGAGCACAGTGATACGACTGTACTCGACGCCTTTGATTTTGTAACCGCAACCCCCTCTAAAGCACTTAGCCAGCTGCTTGATCAGCAAGAATTAGTGATAGTCGATCCCTTAGGTAGCTTAGTGATGAGCTACCCAGTAGCTGAAGATCATCAAGCACAAATAATGCAAGGCAAAGCCTTAGTGGCTGACCTACGTAAGTTACTCAAACTATCACGGATTGGCTAAGGAGACGTTTGATATGCAGATTAAGTCGCTATTGAAAGTCACATTAGTGTTTACTTTATGCGTGATTCTGATGGGAGCATATACTCGACTATCGGATGCTGGTCTTGGCTGCCCAGACTGGCCCGGCTGCTATGGCATGCTCAAAGTCCCTACCCAAACTCATGAGCTAAACCAGGTGCAACAAGCCTTTCCAGAACATACAGTTGAAGCAGATAAAGCATGGCTTGAGATGATCCACCGTTACATTGCCGGTGCCTTGGGTTTATTGGTATTACTCATCTTAATCCTCAGCCTTAAGACTAAGGATACGCCTAAGAAACTGCCTATGTTTATTGCAGCGCTTATCATCTTCCAAGCTGCGCTCGGCATGTGGACAGTGACGATGAAACTGATGCCGATTATCGTTATGGCACATCTATTGGGCGGGTTTGCACTGTTCTCGCTGCTGTTATTACTTTATCTACGCAGTAAACCGCTTAGGATCCCTGGTGGTGATGCTCCTGCACGAAAGATGGCAGGCTTTGCCGCCATCTGCATTGGAGTTTTGTTACTGCAAATTGTTTTAGGTGGCTGGACTTCATCAAATTATGCCGCGCTGGCCTGCACCACCTTGCCATTTTGTGAGGGAAACTGGGTTGACAATCTGAGCTTTGCTCAAGCCTTTTCGCCATTTCAAGGTGAACACGTCAGTTATGAATATGGTGTTTTAGACTATTCAGCCAGAATGACCATTCATGTTGCCCATCGTATCGGCGCTGTGATTACCGCGGTCATGCTGCTGTATTTAGCCTTCAAGCTTATTCGCACCGCTAACTCAAACATCATGCGTAATACCGCATGGCTATTAGTCGCTTTGGTCATTGTGCAAGTCGCACTGGGGATCAGCAACGTCGTTCTGCACCTACCACTGGGCATCGCGGTTTCTCATAATGGCGGCGCTGCACTATTACTACTGACGTTAGTTTTTATTAATTACGCCTTATGGCGCAAAGCATAGGGGCCTTTTATGACAACCAATAATGCCCTTTTCATTTCGCAACACAATATCGAGAGGTTTCACTAATGCAAAAACCAATCGCACTCCAGCAAGACCACTCGACGCCGCTTATTCAATGGCGCGCTTATTACGAAATGACCAAACCTAAAGTCGTGGCACTCATGTTGCTCACCGTACTCGTCGGCATGTGCTTAGCCGTACCAGGCGCTGTGCCCATCGCGCCCTTAATTGCGGGCATGGCAGGGATAGGCATGATGGCAGGTTCCGCTGCAGCCTTTAATCATCTTATCGATCGTCGTATTGATGGCTTAATGGCTCGTACCTATAACCGCCCGCTGCCTAAAGGCCGAGTATCGATAGCAAAAGCACTGACGTTTTCATTTGGCCTTGGGATCCTTGGTTTTGTCGTACTGTACGCCCTAGTTAACCCATTAACAGCATGGCTCACCTTTGCAAGTTTGATAGGTTATGCCGTGGTTTATACCGCCTACTTAAAGCGTGCGACGCCACAAAACATTGTGGTTGGCGGCTTAGCGGGAGCCATGCCACCATTACTTGGCTGGACTGCGGTTACCGGCGAATTTCACGGTAATGCACTGCTGCTTGTCATCATCATTTTTGCTTGGACTCCACCGCATTTTTGGGCGCTAGCCATTCATCGTAAAGCCGAATATGCCAAGGTCGATATCCCTATGTTACCTGTGACTCATGGTGTCGAATTCACAAAAACCTGTATTTTCCTCTATACAATTTTGTTAGCCATCGCCTGCTTATTACCCGTATTAGTAGGCATGTGTGGTCCGGTTTATTTGGTGAGTTCAACATTGCTGAGCGCTGCTTTTATCTATAAAGCTTGGCAACTTAAGTTTCACGAAGCACCCGGCATGGCGATGCAGCTATTTAAGTTTTCAATCTATCATCTGATGCTACTGTTTATCGCCTTGCTGGTTGATCACTACTTGTGGGTATAAGCCTGTTTGCATAACCATTTGACGATAAGAAATATTTACAGCTGTTATTAGGTATTAATGCGCTAGGAGAAAAAAGATGAAGCTCACATGGATTATTACAGCTATTTTAATGGTCGCTGCAGGTGCCTACGCAGGAATTCAACTAAACCAGGCTAAACCGTTAGCGCTGCAAACTAGCTTCGAGTATCCATCGCCGCAACCGTTAGCCCCATTTTCACTCACAGACCAGCGTGGTAATACATTCACCAACGCTGACTTAAATGGAAAATGGAGCCTGTTTTTCATCGGATATACCTCTTGCCCCGACGTTTGCCCGACGACCATGGGTAAATTGACCTCGGCGTACCCAAGCCTGGCGCAAGATAAAGATCTACAGGTTATCTTTCTATCTGTTGACCCACAAAGGGACTCGAGTAGCACATTGGAAAATTACATGCGCTTCTTTAATCCAGAATTTGTGGCTATCACCGGCGAACATAAGCAACTGCTGCCAGTCACCCGTAGTCTAGGTTTTGTTTATGCCATGGTAGGGGAAGGAGATAATTACCAAGTTGACCATAGCGCCTCATTTGCCCTAGTGTCACCTAAAGGTGAGAAGGTTGCGATTATCAAGCCAAAATCAGAGATCCCCGGACAATTACCTCAGATAAAAAATCGCGATTTAATTCATGACGTCAATGCAATTATTGATAAGTACTCCAGTTAACTCAGCTCAAGATTTGAGTTAAAAAACGCACAATACAAGCCTGCACACACTTTTCTTTTCATCGTGGCTTCGGTGTTGTCAGTGTTGTGAGCTAAGTAAGCGCTTCGTGGTATATCGCTTTTAAAGCAAAGAACCCAGCTTATGCTGGGTTCTTTGCTTTGTGTTTAGTCATCAAATTTAAGCTTAACTTTTGGCTTAACTTAGCGACATTTCCTTTGCAGGGGCTTTGTTATCATCTAATTAGCTATTCTGCTATCCACTGACCGTTAGATTTAGGTCGGATCCAAGGCTGTGAGAACCAGTAATAACTGCCTTTACTCTTACTCGGAGCCGTACAGTTATAACGTGAACGACCTGCGGGCAGATCCAACTCAGCCTGAATACTGAACTCATTTTCAGAGATCCAGTTAGGCTTCTTAGCCCCCTGCCCCTGAATAAAGCACATTAACTGTGATGCATTGATATCGCTCATGTCCAAAGTCACTTTAATCTCAGGTCGCCACTGACCTTGCTGCAACTGTGGATTGCTGTTGGTTTGCGAAATCACCGGCATATTTAAGCTATGTAGTTTTACCTTTAAACTGTTGAGGTCGGCATACACGCCAGCAACAGGAAAACGCGGTAGTGCCGTTAGCGGTGAATACGGACCGGCTGCACCCGACTGCTGACCAAATGCCACAAAACCATGTTTCTCAAGCATCGCTTCAATCTGTTGATTGTACTCACCATAAGGGTAAGCCAACATTTTCAAATTTTGTCCGGTCGCTTTAGCGATTTCTTTTTCGGTTCGCAGAATATTGGCTTCAATGCGTGCCAACCATTGTGCATCACTCTCACCCGCTTCTTTACGAATTAAGTGCTCATGCCCCCAGCTGTGGTTGGCAATTTCAGCTCCCTCATTAGACAAGGTGATAAGCTGCTGCCAGCTCATCATTTCGCCATATTCTTTGAGGATCGGCTCAACCGAGACAAAAAGCGTGTAGGGGAATTTATATTGCTTTAAAATGGGGTGCGCTGTATTAGCAATGCTGCGATAACCATCATCGAAGGTGATCGCAATCGTTTTTGCTGGCAGCGTTTTTTTTGCCTTAATAGACTCCACCACCGTTGAAAGTGGTACCACATTAAAGTTGTTTTCCGCCAGGTACTGCATCTGCTCTTTGAACTGTGCAGGAGTAACACTGGTGATCGCAGGCGTGCTATCTGATACATGATGATATTGTAGAATCACCGCCGCGTGAGCCGAAAAACCTGTCAGCGCAAGTAGCGCTAGCAACACGTTTTTAACCATAAATATTAGACCTCTAAAATGATTGCCTTACTGTTAAACCCACAAAAAAACCGACAGCTATTTGCCCTTGCGCTCCCCATGATCCTCTCGAATATCACGGTGCCGCTACTTGGACTCGTCGATACTGCCGTTGTTGGACATCTTAGTAACGCCTATTATTTAGGCGGCGTGGCAGTTGGGTCAACGATTATAACCTTAATTTTGTGGTTATTAGGTTTTTTACGCATGGCAACCACTGGATTAGTGGCGCAAGCCTACGGCGCAAACGATACCCAGCAACAATTTAAGCTACTGGTTCAGGCCGCAAGTTTAGCATTACTATTTGGTATTGCTGCCATTGCCCTGCAATGGCCCATCCTTAACCTTGCCATGGCGATGTCCGACGCCAGCGTTGAAGTTGAACGCTATTGTCGTGAATATTTTCAAGTGCGGATCTGGTCGACCCCGTTTGCCCTCATGAATTTAGTCATGCTTGGCTGGCTGCTAGGACGCCAACAACCTAAGGCTGCAATGTGGCAGCTTATTATCGCCAACCTAGCCAATATTGTGTTGGATATCCTCTTCGTTCTCGTTTTCGGTTGGGGAGTTAAAGGCGCAGCATTCGCATCTGTCATTGCCGATATCTCAGGTTTCCTCGTCGCACTGACTATGGTACGCGGACAGCTTAATAAGCTTGGTGGCTTTAAGCTATTTCACGTGGTCAAGCAATTGTCACTGCAAAGCTACGGCAAACTAATGGGCCTCAACACCGACATATTTGTGCGTAGTTTATGCCTACAGCTATCATTTGCGTTTATGACATTTTACGGTGCAGGCTTAGGTGATAATACTGTTGCTGCCAACGCCGTATTGCTCAACCTGCTACTGCTTATCTCTTATGCACTCGATGGCATTGCCTATTATGCTGAAGCTGAAGTTGGCCGAGCCTATGGTCAAAAAAACAGTCGTTTAATGCAAGAGTCGGTGACATTAGCCTGGGCTTGGTCTGCTATCGCCGCATTAGGCTTTACGCTGTTTTTTGCCTTAGCCGGCTCGCACATTATTGCGCTGCTGACCAGTATTAGTGAGGTCAAAGAGGTCGCCGAGCAATATCTTATCTGGGTGATATTCTTGCCTTTGCTCGCCTTCGGCTCCTACTTGTTTGATGGTGTGTATATTGGTGCAGCTAAGGGTAAAGTGATGCGTAATAGTATGATTTTATCGACCTTTGGCGTGTTCTTCCCTGTGTGGTATTTGCTAGAACCGCAGGGTAACTTTGCACTATGGGCTGCGATGAGCAGCTTTATGCTGGCTCGCAGTGCCTCACTGTCGCTGCATTACTGGTTCAAGCTCAGATTGGCATTGGTATAAGTAAGCAGACATAAAAAAACGCGACCTAGCTTAGCGCTAGAGTCGCGTTTTTTAAGAAGACATCTGTATTACTGGTAAGAGTGCTCACCATGTTGATGCTCTGTGACGTCTTTAACGCCTGTTAGCTCACCAGGGAACATTTCAAGCAATTGCTTCTCGATACCATCTTTAAGCGTTACATCAACCATAGAACAACCATTACAACCACCACCGAACTGAAGCACCGCAATGCCCTCTTCAGAGATTTCGACTAGCGAGATGTTACCACCGTGGCTAGCTAGCTGTGGGTTGATTTCAGAGTGGATCACGTACTCGATACGCTCTGATAATGAAGCGTCATCTGACACTTTGCGCATCTTAGCGTTTGGTGCTTTCAGCGTTAACTGAGAGCCCAACTGATCGGTAACGAAGTCAATAGTGGCTTCTTCTAGGAATGGTGCGCTCTTCTCGTCGACCATGGCGTTAAAGCCATTAAATTCTAGTTCAGTGTCGTCCGCTTCAACAGCATCTGGTGGACAATATGATACGCCACACTCAGCCTGCGCAGTACCTGGGCTGATAACAAATACTCGAATGTGAGTTCCTTCAGGCTGATCTGATAACAATTTAACAAAATGCGCCTGAGCTGCTTCGGAAATGGTAATCATGAAAACATGCTCCGTCAGGGATAAACCTGAGTGTTTTAGTAAGAATTAGCCCTATAATACTCTTACTCTGCAATCCTTTGTAGCCCCTAAGGCTCACAGATTAAGAATAAACACTAATTAGATCACAGTTTTTTATCTTCCCATAGAGTGGTTTTGTCGACGTGGAGCTGTTAATTTAACAACAATATTATAAATATAACGAAAAACTCCATGCTTAGAATCGGTTTCATTTTTTTATGCGCTTTTTTGATATTCCCCTCTTTTTTTGCTGAAGCAAAAAAGACGCGTTTAACCGATAACCCCCTTTATGGCGTAACCACAACCAGTCCCGAAGCATTTTTAGGTTACCCACTGGGAGAGCGTTTACTGCGCCACGATCAAATTAACTATTACCTTAAAGAAATTGCTAAGCAAAACCCCAGAGTCTCCATCGAACATACTGGCCAAAGCCATGAAGCAAGACAACAGCTCACCGCGGTTATCACCTCGCCAGAAAACCAAGCCAAACTCGATGAGATCTTAGCGCAAAGACAGCAGATCAAATATCTAGGCAAGCAAAGTGGGCCACTGATTATATGGCTAGCCTATTCAATTCATGGTGATGAAATTAGCGGTGCTCATAGCGCGATTAAACTGAGTCATATGCTAGCCACCAGCGAAGATAAGTGGGTTACCGATCTACTCGATAAGGCAGTCGTGCTAATTACGCCAAGCCAAAACCCCGACGGCCTAGACCGTTTTTCAACTTGGGCTAACGGTTATGCTGGCAAAGTGGCGGTGAGCGACCCTAACCACAAAGAACACAAACAAGGTTGGCCGACAGGTCGCAGCAATCACTATTTAGCCGATCTCAACCGTGACTGGCTGTTTCTACGTCATCCTGAATCACAGGGACGTGTTGCCTTGTTCCATCGTTGGCAGCCGCATTATGTCGGCGACTTTCATGAGATGGGCCATAACAACACATACTTTTTTCAGCCCGGTGTGCCAGATAGAACCCACCCATTAACGCCAGCAGCAAACCAAAAGTTAACCGCAAAATTGGCCGCTTATCACCAAGCTGCTCTCGATGATAAAAAGCAGAGCTATTTCAGCCGTCAATTATTCGATGATTTTTTCTATGGCAAAGGCTCAACCTACCCTGACATTAACGGCGCCATAGGGGTGCTGTTTGAACAAGCCAGTGCCCGTGGGCAACAGCAAGACTCTAAAAATGGTCTGGTGAGTTTGCAAGAGGCGATAGAAAATCAATATGCCACTTCAATATCAAGCCTCAAAGGCGCGCTAGCCTTAAAGTCTGAACTTGAGCAATACCAGGCTGACTTTTTCAAAAACAAACACCAACAAGCGATGAAGAAAAAACCTCGCCAGGCTGGACTGTTATTGAGCACAAATCATGATCCAGGCCGAATTAACGCACTGGCTAAGCTGCTAACTCAACATCAGATAGAGTATTACTATCTCACTAATCCGCTTACCCAGGGTGGTATCGAGTTCGAGGTCAACAGCAGTATTTTTATCCCGCAAAATCAGGCGCAGTCGTCACTACTTCAAGCCATGTTTGATGATAGAACAGAGTTTATCGACCCGACGTTCTATGACATTTCAACTTGGAACTTACAGCATGCTTTCGACCTAACATTGCGCCGTAATATCAAACTCGAGTTAAGTGTATTAAGTCAAAACGCACCAGAGTTTAAGCCCGATAGTTGGGACGACAGTACTACTGTTGCTTTGCTAGTTGATTGGCGCGAGAGCCAAGCGGCTTTGCTACTTCAACAACTTCTAGAGCAGGGAGTCATGGTCAAATTTGCGGCCAAACCCTTTAGCCTTGTCGTAGCCGAGCAAGAGATAGATTTTGCTGCAGGGACACTGCAAATTCCGTTAAAGCAGGACAACTTATCAGCCAACGAGATCAGCCAGAAGGTGGGCAAATTCGCCCAAAAACTTAAGGTTAACATTGTGGCAGTGAACACCAGCGCCGCAAAAAAAGGCATCGATCTTGGTAGCCCTGACTTTAAGGTCATTAAGCCCATCCGGCCATTAATCCTCAGCGGCAAAGGCACCTCAATTGCCGAAGTGGGTCAGCTTTGGTATTACCTAGATAATACCTTAGGAGTGGCCACTACCTTAGTCGATATTAATAACCTTGCCTCAGTAAAACTCAGTGACTACAGCCACATTATTATGGCCGATGGTAACTACCTCACCTTAAATGAAAGGTTTGCTCGTAAGCTGGGGCAATTTGCTTCAAACGGGGGCGTAGTGATAGCACAAAAAGGTGCGCTAGATTGGCTTAGTAATTCGAATCTGCTAAAAACTAATTTACGTAGCGATCGTTTTTACAAACAACTATTCGATGCCGACGGCTTAACCTTCGACAAAAAGCCTACATTCAAAGCGAAGCAAGAAATTGGCGGCGCTATCTTGGAGTTAAAACTTGATACTAGCCATCCAATTAACTTTGGCCTAAATGGCGATCGGCTTCCGGTACTGAAAAACAAAGTGCTAGGCTTTTCGCAAACAACTAACGACTTTACCGTGGCAGCAAAGTACACCTCGGATCCTCTGCTAAGCGGCTATTTAGCCCAAGAATATCAGAGCAGCTTTAGCAACTCGCCCGCGATTATCATCGAGTCTCGCAATCAAGGCGCTGTTGTGGGGATGGCTGATAATTTGCTCTTTAGAAATATCTGGTTAGGCAGCCAAAAAGTCTATGCTAACGCGCTCTATTTTATTCCTGCGCTGCATTAGCGCGTATAGAGAGAAGTGTTCATAAAGATTAACTCAAGCCCGGTGCTTCTGCTCTTGCGAGGCACCACACTTGCACCTGAGTATGCTTACGCTGCAATAACCTCGCGATTTCATCAACCGTGGTTCCGGTTGTCACCACATCATCAATCAAGGCGACTCGCTGCCAATTAAACTCAGTTGAAAGCTCAAAAGCATTATTAAGGTTCTTACGGCGTAACTTGCCACTTAGGCCAGCTTGTGGCTGTGTGTCTCTGCTCCTTAACAGCATATTATCGACAAGGGGAATATCAAGCCGCTTTGACAGTGCACGCGCAATTAACCATGCCTGATTAAAGCCACGCTGTTGTAGCCTTTTTCGGTGCAGTGGCACAGCAATCAACACTTGTGGTAGCTCAATAAAGCCTAAATACTCTAGGTATAAGATCCGCTGCACTAAGGCGTCGACTAACACGTCTATCACTGCAAATTGAGCCTGATACTTAATCTGCCCAACCCAATGCCCCATCCCTTGATGGTAGCTGCAGGGGGCAATCACTTTTAATTTTGAAGCAAGCATACAGCGTCCACAAAAAGGGATTTGCAGTGGCATTTCACTGCCACACCCCAAACAGATATCCGCTTGATAGCGGCAAGCATGTAAACACACAGAACAAATTCCGCGCTGAGCAGCCTCAATATGTTGATGGCACATCAAACAGCGATTGGGTAAAATAGCCGCAAGCACTCTATTCCAGAATATTATCTTGATAGGTGAAATCCTTTTCAATATTCACCAGTTAACCAAAGACAACATGGATTAGGCAAAGCCTTTCAATGTTGCATCGTTACACTATGAGGTCCTAAGTGAGCCCAATAAAGCTACATGTTGAATCTATCGGTCAAGGCCCTGACGTCGTCATGCTCCATGGCTGGGGGGTTAATAGCGCCGTATTTACTCCACTTCACAGTGCATTAAACAATTATAGATTCCACTATGTCGATCTGCCGGGATTTGGCCATAGCCAAGCCGTTATGGGCGATATTGAAGATTGGCTTGACGCCATTATGGAACAAGTACCAGAGAAGGCCATTTGGACTGGCTGGTCACTGGGTGGGCTCGTTGCCACTCTGGCTGCAATTAAGCAGCCGCAACGTGTATCAGCACTGTGCACCATAGCCTCATCACCTTGTTTTATGGCCCGAGAAAACTGGCCGGGGATCCCATCTGAGGTATTAGGCCAGTTTGCCAGCCAGCTGACTCAAGATCTGGATAAAACCGTTGAGCGTTTCTTAGCAATTCAAGCTATGGGCAGTCAAACAGCCAAGGGCGATATTAAGCAGTTGCGTGAGTTAGTACAGGCTCGCCCTTCCGCTCAGCAGAGCGCATTAGCACAAGGCTTAGACATGCTTGAAAATGTCGACTTACGTTCGCAGCTATCCCAAATAGAGCAGCCTTGGCTAAGAGTGTGGGGACGATTAGACGGCCTAGTACCTCGCAGAATGATAACGGCTATGCCACAGGTTTCAGCCAGCGAAGATATGCTACTAGCCAAAGCTTCCCATGCACCATTTATTAGCCATCAAGCCGAGTTTCTCGATGGCTACAAACCTTGGCTAGACAAACTAACTAACAGATAAACGACTCTGGCCATAGCGCTTTATTTTTACGCTGAATTCGATTAAGATTTAACCACACATTTCAGTGGGAAACATTATGTTAGTGGTGACCAACTATCCCAACGTGCCGATTGCAACATCTAATGCTGCAACCGATGCTGCGCGCACCGATGGTCAACAGCGCCCACCGATTATAGCGCCGCAACAAGCCACTAAAGGTCATGAAGAACGCGCCTTTAATCCACAGCATGAACGCACCGCAGATCAGGCACAAAACCAAGCCCGGCTTCGCGAGTCGGTGCAACAAAAGCAGCAAGGTCAATCCCAGCAACACGAGCAATCTGGTCAAGAAAAACAGAAACAAGCAGCCAACTTAAATTTAAAGCAACTGCTTAGCCAGCGGGCTCCACTCAAGCGCAGCGATATTAAACTGCCGGGACAACAACCGCCGCCAACCCATACCAGCGAAGCCAACCACCTTATGCCTAACGAGAGCTTGCAGTTTTACCAGGCCTTTGGTGTACGTATTGAAGCTTTTTACTATCAGCGAACCGAGCCCGATATACTGCCAAATTTTTTAGAAATGGCATAAAAAAACCGACAAACTCAGTTGTCGGTTTTTTTGTGTCTCTCACTAATTAGAAGTTTATAATGCTTACTTTTTTAACTTCGCGAAAGCATCGGCAAACGCGTTGCCCATGGCAGCATTGGCTTGCTGCTTAGGTTTATGGCTCTTCTGTTGGCCGCAGGGCTTATTAGCACCTTTGTTATTAGCGCCTTTATTTGCAGCACTATGGGCTGGTCGCGGTGCACTCTTAGGCGCATCGCCGGCCTTATCATCAAGACGCATGCTCAAGGCAATACGACGACGCTCAGCATCCACTTCCATCACCTTCACTTTAACGATATCACCGGCTTTAACCACCTTATGTGGATCATCAATAAACGTGTCTGTCATCGAAGAAATATGCACTAGGCCATCTTGATGAACGCCCACATCAACAAAGGCGCCAAAGTTGGTCACGTTTGTCACCACACCTTCTAAGATCATATCTAGCTTCAGATCTTTAATCTCTTCTACGCCCTCTTTAAAGGTCGCTGTCTTAAACTCACCACGAGGATCGCGACCCGGCTTATCAAGCTCAGCGAGAATATCGGTTACTGTAGGTAGACCAAATTCGCTAGTGATAAAATCTTTTGCTTCCAGTGCTTTGAGCAGCTCTGAGTTACCAACTAATTCAGCAACTGAGACCGCTTTTGCGGCAGCAATTGACTCAACTAATGAGTAGGCCTCAGGGTGCACAGATGAACCATCAAGTGGGTTGTCTCCTTCACTAATACGTAGGAAACCCGCAGCTTGCTCATAGGCTTTAGGCCCAAGACGCGCCACCTTAAGCAATGCTTTACGGTTGTTAAAACGGCCTTGCTCGTCACGATGAGTCACGATATTACGCGCTAAGGTTTTGTTTAACCCCGCAACCTGTGCAAGTAGCGCTGCTGATGCCATATTAACGTCAACACCTACACCGTTTACACAGTCTTCAACCACCGCTTCTAGCGAGCTTGATAGCTGGCTCTGACTCACATCATGCTGATATTGACCAACACCAATCGCTTTAGGTTCAATCTTTACCAGTTCCGCCAACGGATCTTGTAAACGCCGCGCAATAGACACTGCGCCGCGAATAGACACATCGACATCTGGAAACTCTTCAGAGGCTAGTTCAGAGGCTGAATACACTGATGCGCCCGCTTCACTGACCATAATTTTGGTCAATGTCGGCAAGTCAGCTTTAACTTGACTGATTAAGTCTGCTGCCAGCTTATCGGTTTCACGCGACGCAGTGCCGTTACCCACTGCAATTAACTCAACCTTGTGCATTTTAACGAGGTTACTTAAGGTTCTTACCGACTTATCCCACTGATTTTGAGGAGCGTGTGGGAAAATAGTCGTGTGCGCCACCAGTTTGCCGGTGTCGTTCACAATCGCCACTTTTACGCCAGAGCGAAGACCGGGGTCTAAACCTAGGGTCGCTTTAGCACCCGCTGGTGCCGCCATCAGTAGATCACCTAAGTTACGTGCAAATACCTTAATGGCTTCTTGTTCGGCGCTGTCGCGCATACGGCCAAGAAACTCGGTTTCCATCTGTAGCGCAATCTTCACTTTCCACGTCGCGGCAACCACGGTTTTAAGCCAAGCATCAACGGCAGTATCTGTGAGTCCCAGTTTGAAATGCTCAATAATGATCACTTCACAATAGCTCGCTCGCTTCGGCTCTTGATGCGGATCGGCATTCACATTCAGGCTCAACATGCCTTCATTGCGACCACGCAACATCGCAAGTGCACGATGTGATGGCACCTTGGTCAGCTTTTCAGAGTGTTCAAAATAATCTCTAAACTTAGCGCCTTCTTTCTCTTTACCTTTAACCATGCTGCTTTCAAGAACAGCATTTTGCTCAACTTGAGTACGAATTTTTTGCAGCAGCTCAGCATCTTCAGCAAAACGCTCCATCAAAATGAAACGTGCGCCATCAAGTACGGCCTTAGCGTCGCTAAAACCAGCAGCAGGGTTGATATATTCGCTAGCAACCGCTTCACAATCGGCTTGGCGATTCGCTAATAAGAAGTCGGCTAACGGTTCGATGCCCGCTTCAATAGCAATAAGCCCCTTAGTGCGACGCTTTGGCTTGTAGGGAAGGTAAAGATCTTCTAGGCGCGTCTTACTATCGGCAGCAATAATGGCGGCTTTCAGCTCAGGTGTTAACTTACTCTGCGCTTCAATACTCGACAAAATCACGTTACGACGATCATTAAGATCCCGTAAATAGCCTAAACGACTAAATAGGGTACGCAGTTGAGCGTCATCTAAGCCACCTGTGGCTTCTTTACGGTAACGGGCAATAAATGGCACGGTTGCGCCATCATCGAGTAATGAAATGGTATCGATAACCTGTTGCTGACGAACATTAAGTTCCTCAGCGATGAGCTGTGCAATATTTTGCATAAATAGAGGTCGAGCCTAGTTGATAAAGGGTATTGCGCCAAAGATACCACAGCACATGGATTTGGTTAATGCTAATACTAAGACAATTATGTTATTTGCATGATGAAACAGTGCAGCCAATGAGTTTGACTGCGCTTAATCTGTCAGAAAGGTAGAGACGTTACGCCTCAAAGCCTTGATAAGAAATACGATTGATATACCAAACCTGCTCACCGTTAGGCGTCTTAATCACAGCTTCGTCATCGACCTCTTTCTTTAATAAGCCACGCGCCATAGGCGAGTCGATTGAGATGTAATCTTTACGACCAAAAATCTCATCATAGCCCACGATCTTAAACTGCAGTTTATTGCCGTCATCGTTTTCAATTTCGACCCAAGCACCGAAGAATACCTTACCCTCTTGTGCTGGAGAGTAATCAACAATCTGTACATTTTCTAAGGTTTTACGTAAATATCGAACCCTACGGTCAATTTCACGCAGTTTTCTTTTATTAAAGGTGTAATCAGCATTTTCACTACGATCGCCCAAGCTCGCAGCCCAGCTCACAATTTTAGTGATCTCAGGTCGATGCTCACGCCAAAGGTAATTTAGCTCTTTTTGCAATTTCTCGAAACCTTCACGGGTGACGATAGCGGTTCTCATAGGTTCTACTTTCTAAAAGGAATTAATCAAAATTGATGGACAAAAATCATAGCACAGATCCAGTCAAGCTGAGCCATACCGCATCAAATAGCCATATAGAAAATATAACCACAAAAGTTGCTGCTATCAATTTGCTTACAATTTCAGGTACACCGCAGATAAATTATATTTTCATTAATATTCAAAAGCTTAATTTAAGCTGAAATGGATTTAACTCGCAGTATTAACCTATAAGTTAAAATGCCTGCTAGTCATTAACATATTAAAACAGCTATATTAGGAACAATCGCATTCAATATCAGCTATTTGCCTACCAAGAAGGGTTGGCAGCCGAGAAAAAAGGACCGAAAGCATGGGACAAGAAACCTCAAAAATTCTCGTCGTCGACGATGATATGAGACTACGCGCTTTATTAGAACGCTACTTGATGGAACAAGGTTATCAAGTACGTAGCGCAGCCAATGCTGAGCAAATGGACCGCTTATTAGAACGCGAAAACTTCCATCTACTGGTACTGGATCTTATGCTTCCGGGCGAAGATGGTCTGTCTATATGTCGTCGACTACGCCAAACGGGTAACCCGATCCCTATCGTCATGTTGACAGCTAAAGGCGATGAAGTAGATAGAATTATCGGCTTAGAACTCGGCGCCGATGACTACCTACCCAAGCCGTTTAACCCTAGAGAGTTGCTGGCACGTATTAAAGCCGTTATGCGCCGCCAAACACCAGAAGTACCAGGTGCCCCCACTCAGCAAGAAGAAGAGATCACTTTTGGCGAATACTCTCTAAATCTTGCCACACGCGAAATGCATCACGGCGAAGAAAGTATCGCCCTAACAAGCGGTGAGTTTGCAGTGCTTAAAGTGTTGGTCAGCCATCCACGTGAGCCCCTATCGCGCGACAAATTAATGAACCTTGCCCGTGGTCGTGATTACTCCGCTCTAGAGCGTTCGATTGACGTGCAGGTTTCTCGCCTACGTCGACTGATTGAAAACGACGCGGCTAACCCACGCTATATTCAAACGGTATGGGGCTTGGGCTATGTGTTTGTGCCCGACGGCCAATCACGAAAATAGCTAGACGACGATATCTAAGTGACGACATCTAAGTGCCCTTAAACAGACGATGGTGGCAACGCTTTTTGCCACGCAGTTCCTTCAGCCAAACTGTCATGTTAATTGGCTGCTTACTGCTAACCAATCAGCTAGTGTCATACATCTCTGTTGCCGTTTACTTTATTAAACCCAGCTATCAGCAGATAAACCAACTAATAGCGAGGCAAGTTAAATTACTGTTTGTTGACGGCGTTGATATCGGCCGCGAACACCTCACTATAGTCGATGCGCTCAATGCTAAAGTGCGCGACGACACCATGCAGTTTTATAACCAGAAACAAGCCCGCGAAGCCGGCATTGACCGTGCTGTTTACTACAGTTTTTTATCTTCTCAGATGTCTGAGTACCTTGGAGGTGAAGCAGAAGTGCGCATCGCTCAAGGGGAAGAGTTTGAGATCTGGATCCGCCCGCCTCAAGCTCCCTCTATCTGGATCAGGGTGCCACTAACCGGACTCAATGAGAAAAACCTTTCTCCACTCACCTTATATTTAATGGTCATTGGCGCCTTAAGTGTGGCGGGAGGATGGTGGTTCGCCCGCCAACAAAACCGTCCACTGAGAAGATTGCAAAAAGCGGCGATTGCGGTGTCACGAGGTGATTACCCCGCACCTTTACCACTAAGCGGGTCTACTGAGATTGTTGAGGTGACCAACACGTTTAATCAGATGTCTCATAGCATGAAGCAGTTGGAGCAAGACCGCGCCCTGTTAATGGCCGGGATCTCCCATGATCTGCGCACGCCCCTTACCCGTATTCGATTAGCATCCGAGATGATGGTTGAAGAAGATCAATACTTAAAAGATGGCATAGTCAACGATATAGAAGATATGGATGCCATCATCAATCAGTTCATCTCTTATATTCGTCAAGACCAAGAAGGTACCCGAGAGCTTGAGCAGATCAACGACCTAATTCAAGATGTGATTCAAGCTGAATCTAACCGTGAAGGCAATATTGATTCAGAGCTCACTGAATGCCCTAACGTGCCGATGCAAGGTATTGCCGTCAAACGCGTACTGAGCAACCTAGTCGAAAATGCCTACCGCTACGGCAACGGTTGGGTCAAAATTAGCTCGCAATTTAACGGTAAATACATCGGCTTTAGTGTCGAAGATAACGGCCCCGGTATCGATGAAGAGCAGATCCCCAAACTGTTCCAACCTTTTACTCAAGGTGATACAGCCAGAGGTAGTGTCGGCTCAGGTTTAGGACTCGCGATTATCAAACGTATCGTAGATAGGCATCAGGGCAAGGTGATCCTCACCAATCGTAGCGAGGGCGGATTGCATGCCCAAGTTTGGTTGCCAATTGAATAGCTTTTAATTAACCGTTCCTGTGTAATTTTTTTGTAACCCAAATGCCATATTCTAGCGCCACCTCTTGCAGTTGGCGTGAAAAATGAAAATCTCAACCCTCTCCCTTGCAGCCTCTATAACTTTACTATTGATTGCGGCACTATTGGCATCGGTCATACTTTGGAGCAACGATAGACGTCAGTTTATCGAGCAACAAACCCTACAAGTTCAACTGATCCAGCAAGGATTTTTAGTCGACATAAGGCGAGAGATCGATACTTACCTTGCCAGTGGCGATAGCAGTAAACTTAAAAATGCCAAGGGCGAACTCGAACAGATGCAGACGCAAATTGCTACACTGCACGACCTCAATACCGAGCCACTCCAACAGATTGTCACCGCTTTTATTCATGCCCTAGATAGCGACTATCGCGCCGCAGGCAAGCTGGCTGGCAACCCTCGGCAACTATTAGCCCACGCTGAATCAGAAATGCTCGATTACAACAGTCGTTTAGCAGATTACGCCATTATGGGCTTAGATGAGCACCCTGCACTTGCGGATCAATACCTAAACTTAACCCGGCTATTACCGCCTCTGGTTTATAACCTTTCGCAGATTAGTGATAGCTACCTTGTCGGTAAAGATAAACAATTAAAATCGATTCTTGAAAGTCATATTACTGAGTTAACAGACTGGCACGCCCAGCTAGACTCACTCACTTTAATCGGGATCTACCAGGCGCAGCAGTTAGATGAATTTGCCCTCGGTGAAGATGAGCCTGAAATGATAGAGATCGGTGAAGATGCCAGAGCCGAACTTCTCAGTCTCAGCAGTCGTTATAACAAAGAAATTAATAATACCCACGAGCTACTGATTGAAAACCAGCGTTCACAACACTTATTAAGCCAAGATATTAATGCCATAGAGCAGCAATTGTTAGCTTTAGGTATCGAGCAGCAAGAGCAAACTCAACAGCTCAAACAGGAACTGATGTTTGCTATCTATTCCATGGTATCTATCCTGATAATCTTTGCGGTCAGTTACCTCATCGTGTTGCAGCAACGAGTGGTTAATCCGCTAAAGCACCTCAGTAGAGCCTTCCATAAACTCACCAAATCAAATAGCCGTGAACGAATTGCCATCCAAAGACGCTGTGAAACAGGTCAGATAGCCAACTACTTTAATCAATTGCTTGAGCGCTTTGAAAAAGAAGATGAACAGCAACGCCAGCAGATGACCCAAGTCTCTAATTCATTATCCCAGCTCGTTAATCGTATTGGCCATATATCTGCCAGCACGGAGCAGACCCAGCGAGTCGTACTAACCGCTCAGCAGCAAACGGAACAAATTCGTATCTTAGCTAAAGATGTCAGCGATACGTCAGAGAGAGTTGAGCAAAGTGCACTGCAAACCCAACTACAGATGCAGCAAAGCCAACAGGAAGCCCAAGCTGTTTTGGATGCAACAGACGAAACCCAAGCAGCGGTCAAACACTGTCATCACGCACTAACGGGGTTATCAACCTCCGTCACCGATGTATCACAGATCATCGATGTTATCGGCAATATTGCAGAGCAAACTAACTTATTGGCGCTTAACGCAGCCATAGAAGCCGCTAGAGCTGGCGAACAAGGGCGAGGCTTTGCCGTTGTAGCGGAAGAGGTGCGCAACTTATCTCAGCGTACTCAAGTGTCACTAAAAGAGATCATGGACATACTTAACCAACTCACTCAAGCCAATAGCGAATTAGGTATAAGAGTCAAAGGTATCGAAGATGCCAGCGAGAGCCAAAGAGCTCGCGCTCAAAGCCTATGGCAAGTCGCACAAAGCGTGCAAACACAAGCGAGTGAAATGGCGATTACGGCTCAGCAAGGCGCCAAACATAGCCACCAGCAGGTGTGCTATTTAGATGACTTTACCGCTGCCATTATTAGCTTAAGGAATCATGCAAAAGCGGCATCAAAGCAATCTGACGAGATAGCCAAAGAGGTGCAACAGAGCGTAGAAAATATCGAGCTCAATCTTGGGATTAGGGTGGCTTAACATCATAAGGGAGCCAAAGGCTCCCTTAATCTAGCAAATATAAAATGCCGTTATAGTGCAGCCAAAATCGCTTCAGCCGTGCTGACCTCAAACGACTTAGGCGCTTCAACATTAAGCGTTGTCACCACACCATTATCGACAACCATGGCATAACGTTGTGAACGCACACCACCAAAACCAGCAGTGTCCATTTCTAGCCCGAGTGCCTTAGTAAAGCTAGCATCGCCATCGGCCAGCATCATTAATTCTGAGGCATTTTGCGCTTCGCCCCACGCCTTCATCACAAAGGCATCATTAACCGATACGCAAGCAATCAAATCGACGCCTTTGGCTTTTAATTGGTCGGCAAATACCACAAAACCCGGCAGGTGAGCCTCTGAACACGTTGGCGTAAACGCGCCAGGCACGGCAAACAGTATCACTTTTTTACCGGTAAATAGCGCTGCAACGTCATGGTTAACCATGCCATCTTTGGTCAGTTGTGCCAATGTACCCGCTGGCAGTGTTTGTCCTTGTTCAATCATGGGAGAGCCCTTCAATGTTTATAGTAAAGGATATCCTATGCCAATTTTGGCAGCACAAATACCGATAAAGTGTAAGGTTTATCCTCTCAATAACGAACACCCCAAACAGCATGTATGTATTGTTAGCACTTCCAGCCAAATCGGAACTATCAACCTCTACCACATCAAAGCTGCAAAATGTTATTATTCCCACGAATTACACACAATAACGACTCACAAAACCATTGCGAGTTAACACGTTAATCAATATAGTTGCGCAGTTTTTTACAGCCTCACTTTAAGGTCGGTTAACCATGTCATTGCCAAAAAATGAACACCCTATCGATAACAGCCAACATCAAAGCGAAACAGACTATGAAACGCCTGAGTTAGCCATGGTCGAAGTGAGCCAATCGGTTGAGCAACTGACCAATGCAGAGGGCGAGCAGCAGGCTGAACTATTCCATGACATGCTAGAAGAAGCCGAGCCCGGTACTGTGGCTTTGTTGCTAGAGTCATTACCGCTAGATGAACGTTACGAGCGCTGGTTGCAAGTTGAAACGAGTGAGCGCATTGGCGTATTAGACTTGATGCGTGCTGATCCACGTAATGGCATTTTGGATGAGATGCCTGAAGCTGAGTTAGACTTGCTGTTCTCTCAGATCTCACCTGAAGATTTGATTGAGTGGAGTGATACGCTATCTGACGCCATGACCGAGCGGGCGCTGTCACAAATGGGCGAGCGCCAACGACAGCACTACGATCGCTATGACCAATACTCTGAAAATGAAATTGGCCGTTACGCAGAGCATCAATTCTTAGCGTTAAACCTGACCTCAACCGTGTCACAAGCTCAGCGCTTCTTTCGCCGTATTAAACTCGACTGTAATGATCATGTCTTCCTGCTCGATGATGATGACAAATATATTGGCAGCGTACGTCGCCACGATGTGTTTCGTGCCGCACCAGAGAGCACACTCGCTAGCCTGCTCTGGGAAGACAGTCGCTCGATTCTCGCCGATGCCAGCTTAATTGAAGCCGCTGAAGCCATTGAACACAGTAACGAATTAGAAATTGCCGTCGTCGATACCAACGGCATTATGATTGGTCGCATGACACTGCGCAGCGCCACTGCACTCGTGCGTGAGCATTACGAGGCGCAGTTAATGGCAACCGCAGGTATGGACGAGGACGACGATCTGTTCGCGCCAATTACCGTTGGTGCTCGTCGCCGCGCAGTCTGGCTAGGCATTAACTTATTGACCGCACTTCTAGCCTCAGCCACCATCGGCTTATTTGAAAATGTGCTGGAAAAAGTGGTTGCCTTAGCTGTACTGATGCCGATAGTTGCATCGATGGGCGGTATTGCAGGTAGTCAGTCACTCACCTTGATGATCCGCGGTATGGCCATGGGGCAGGTATCCTCAGGTAACGTCATGTCACTGCTAAAAAACGAGCTCGGTATCGGTATCTTAAATGGTGTGCTGTGGGCGACAGTGATTGGTCTGATTGCCGGCTACTGGTTTCACGATCCCATTATTGGCACTGTGATTGGCGCGGCTATTTTAATTAATATGGCGGTAGCGGCCATTGCAGGGGTAATGGTGCCGATGATATTGCAGAAAATGAATCAAGATGCCGCGCTGTCGGGCTCGGTCATTTTAACCACCGTCACTGATGTGGTGGGCTTCTTCTGCTTCTTAGGCCTCGCTTCGGTTCTGTATTTATATTAATAACGAATAATCAAAAACAGCAAAGCCTAGCTAAAATAGCTAGGCTTTTTAATATTAATGATTACAAGACTTCCCACCAAACTAGCTCTTGAGCGGATACATCCACAAATGTGCTGGGTTATTCAACCTTTGGCTGGTTAGCTTGTTGTACTAATCTCACAGGCAGCCCAAGCTTAACTAAATGATTGAGAATGAATCGTCCACTCCAAGCCCAACTGCTTAATGAGATTAAGTTGTCGTCACGCCCAATTAGTTTTATATCACCATCGATAGATAAACGCAGCGGAGTGTTATCTTCTGCGGCTACTTGAATATCGGCACAAGCAATATGACTCATTGTAGATCGCAATATCGTCCTCGATTCATGACCACTAATGCTAGAAGAACTAGAAGTACCGGGAGTTAGCAGCCAAACGGCATCTCTAGTGGTGCAAACAGCCTTAAAAGAGCGAGATTTAATATCGCTATAGAAGGTAAATATGAATACAAAGCTCGGCAAGGCAAGCATGATAAAAGTAATGACCATCATAACGACCACCCCCATATCTGACATAGACTCAGTCCTATAAATGACATCACGAAATTTATTTCGATAGGGACCTACTGGCAATATTGCTTTAAAAAAGCCTGGTAGCAGAAAAACATAGGTGTATATACCCGCGATAGCAAATAGAAATGGTTTAACACTGGCTCGCCATGACTTTTTAGTCACTGTGCGCCCTCTTGTCATTGATAGATGCTGATTTAGAGTGGCAATTACCCCATCTGCATCATCCTCTTCTAGCGAGATAGAGCCTATATATTCGATTGCTTGCTCTATACCTTCAGCTTGCTGTGGTAGCACTTCGGTTTGTTGTTCTAAGAAATAGATGTCAAAACGTTTAATCAGCAAACAGTTAGACTGCTCATTTTCTAACAGCAGATACTGACTATCCAAAGGTAAAGCAAATTCACATTGACGCTGTAACAGTCGGTAAATAAAAATTAATATGCAAAACTGGTACGCTATGATGCCAATGGCTATAAAGTTAATATTGGCCAGAGCATAGGTATTACTAACGATGCTAATAACAATAAAAAAGCCAAATACCCATTTATCAAAAGCAGACATTAGAACTGACTTTACGACAACAACCACATTATTTTTAAGATAAATAAGCTGTCGCTGCCTCGCTTTAAAAGCAAAACTCACAATCGCGTAAAGGGTTAATAAAACAGTAAAGCAAACAGAGAAAGCCAAAGCATCATAAAAATAAGACCAAATCAGTAACCCAAAGCCGATAACTAGAGATGCCTTTTGATAAATACTTCGAGTAAATGGCGTGAGCACTGCGTCTTGAATACTAGCCTTTATATTCACTTACTTTCCTCAGATTAATCAGGCTGCTTGCTGTATTTTTTCTGCAGCCTAATCAAATACTTTTTGCATCTTGAATATAAGCATTATTTTTATGCTCACTTAGTGTCACCTAAAATCATGCTCAACTGTTTATCTAGCGCATTAACAACCTGACAAAAAAAAGCTCTTATTAGCTAATCTAACAAGAGGCCATTTTTACGGAAAATTCGCAGATTAGAGTCTTATCCAATCCAAAACGTTACGCTTTATATCATCCCACTAAGCTGTCATCGCCGCTTTTACGTAAACATCGAAACGATTTTTCTTAGTGGCAATCACCATGCTCGGTTTGACGCCATCTAAATCATCAGCATAATCAGGGCGCTTAACCACTACGCGCTTAGTGGCTAATGACATTGCAGGTGCAAGTAAGCCGTCGGCATCAAGATCGGCACCAACTAACGACTGGAACACGCGCATCTCTTTTTTCACTAATGCTGACTTTTCACGGTGCGGATACATAGGATCTAAATACACCACATCCACTTCGATATTCGACGCCCCTGCCGCATCGGCGAGTGAATCAATGCTCGAACCATGAAACAAGCTCATACGCTCTCGCATCCAGTTACCAATTTCGGCATCTTCATAGGCACGGCGCAGGCCATCTTCTAATAACGCAGCCACAATCGGGTGACGCTCAACCATTAACACCTTGCAACCTAAACTTGCCAGTACAAAGGCGTCACGCCCAAGCCCTGCGGTACCATCAACCACTGTAGGCATTACGCCCTGTTTAAGTCCTACCGCTTTGGCGATTGACTGGCCGCGACCACCACCAAATTTACGACGATGGGCAACCGCGCCTGAAACGAAATCGACAGAGATCCCTTTCAGCTTTGGCTCATCGCGCTTGATTAACGTCAGGATATTATCTTCAAAGACCAACTCAAACTCTGCATTAGGATCATAAACCAGTCCCCAGCGCTCGCAGGCCGATTCGATTGTTGGGTAATGTCGATTAAAGAAAATGCTGGTCACAATTAGGCTCTACGTTTGAGTGTTAACCTGCAGATAATACCACTCCTCGCGATGAAACCATATCAGCCGCCAATGGCTGTTTTGCAGAAATCAGGCTTATTTTGCTCAATGCCCCCACTCAAAAAGCCTCAAAACAGCTCAAAACGGCTGAAATCGGCCTAAAAAACTTCAATATAACTATAAATAGGTAGCTGTTCACGTTGCGCTATCGGTGCTTGAGGCACACTTTTTTGCGTCGTTGATAAATCAAGCGACTTAAAGAAAATATATAAAGAGAGATAAGTGATGATGAACGCAAACAAATTCAAAACAAGACTGTGCTATGCCACGCTTGTAGCAGCCTGCTCAATGAGCATCGTGGCTTGTTCCGGCGATGATGGTAAAGACGGTGAAGATGGCAAGCCAGGTGGTAACGTAACCACGCAGGCTAAAGTGCTTACAGTAACAATCGATAAAACGACAATTACCGATAACACGCTAACGATTGATTTTAGCGCTGAGAGCGAATTAGCGATTCCAGTGGTAAAGATTGCCGCAATTAAGTTAAACGCAGCCCAGTTAATGCCGCAAGTTGAAGGCGAGCGTTCACAGTGGCAAAAACTTGCTGGTGAAACCTGTTCACCCGCTAAAGGCTGTGCAGGCACATTAGTCGACAACATGAACGGCAGCTACAGCTACACCATGAGTGCAGCTTTAGTTGCTGGCGATATCAGCCACAATGGCGAATACACCCAGCGCGTATTATTTAGCGTTTTAGAAACGGACAACCTGCCAACAACTGAAGTTATCTCTGACTTCAATCTTGATGGTAGCGAAATCACCAACAATCGCAGCATCATCGACGGCAGTTCTTGCCTAAGCTGTCACGATGATATCGCCTCGATTAAACATGGCGGTGCCAACATTGAAAACTGCGCCAGCTGCCACACCAATAACAACATGGATAATCCTGCCATGGTTTGGCCGGTATTAGCACACACTGCGCATATTGGTATAACCCCGCAGGCACTAGGCAACTGTACCACTTGTCACGCAAAAGAAATCAGCGAGACTGAGCTACAAGCGACTAACTGGAACCAAGTGCCAACGCGTGAGGCTTGTTCAAGCTGTCACGAAATGACCACCAATCCAGTATATGACCATAGCACTCAGCCTGATAACGGTAACTGCTTAACCTGTCACTCACCAGAGAATACTTACGATGTTCATATGAGTAACTCAGAGAAAGCAGTAGAGGAAGATCAGCGCAATATCGTCAACATCAGCCTTGAAGACGCTAAGCTCGTAGAAAAAAACGGTGAGCACTTTGCTGAAATCAGCTTTGCCATGCTTGATAGACAAGGGCAACGTATTGCTGTTGCAAACAATAACCCTGCTGATGCCGACTGGATTAAAAACCTGCAGCTTTATGTAAACTGGGGCACCTCGGTGGACTTTACCACCAGCCGCGGTTACAGCATTTTTGTTAAGAGTAACAAGAAAGACATCACCCAAGATGGCAGCGGAAACACTCCCGCTGGCGAACGTGAGCGTACACCACTAAACAAGTCTCAAGACAACGTATTTACTTACCTAATGGGCCCAGTTGTTACCCAAGATGCTATTTCTGGCGACTTGATTGATGACGCAGGCTTTATTACTAACCGCTTTATTTACTGCTTCGACGACGCGCAAAACCTCGTGAGCTGCGATCAAGCAGGACATACTAAAAATGCAGAAGCTAACAAGCGCTGGTTCTTCAACAAAGACGGCCTAACTGACGCACCTGAAGCTAAGCGTCCTTTGATTGTTAGCAACAAGACTTGTGGAACGTGCCATGGCTACGATGAGTTTAACGACAACTCAGAGCTTGCTTGTCGTAACTGTCATAGTCGCAAGACTGAGATCAACAAAGAGCTAGCAGATACCACCTGTTTCTCTGGTCACGATCACGACGAACTGGGCGAGCATGTACGTCCATTTGAAGAGCGCGCTATGATGCCAGGCGGTAAGCCAGGTTTCTTAAGCTCAACAGCCGACATTGTTGATCCATGCTTAGCTTGTCATAACCCGAACACCCCGCCAACTCAAGCAATTCGAGAAATGCACACTAAAGCAAGTGATTGGGACTATGTTGAGCAGCTTACGGTAAGCCATCCAGACCACAAGGTATGGATGCACTCACTGCACACCAATCAACGTGCGACCCAAGATCGTGCAAACGGCGTGCGTAATATTGAGTTCCCTGCTGATAAAGCTAACTGTTACCGCTGTCACGAAGGCGATACCTTCGGTGTTGAACGCCTAACGGCAGTCGGTCGCCCATTGGCACTGGATCTAGATTACAACCCAGATTCAAGAGCACACCCAGCGATTGATATCACTGTTGATGCGTATACTTCACCAGTTTCTGCAACGTGTTATGCCTGCCATGCTAAGCAAGAAGATGCTGACGGTAAGATGGTGATCAACAAAGCGGTACGTGCACACATGGAGCAAAACGGCGGCCGATTTGGCGTTACAGCCAACGAATTACAAGTAGAAGCTTGCGCCGTTTGCCATTCGCTAGACAACCTTAAACAGGTGCATAACCTTTAAGGTTAAACCCAAAAAGTAATTGATGTCCCTGCAAGCACATCAGCAGCCCAACGCTTTGCGTTGGGCTGCAACTTTTATCAAGAGTTAGCAAAGTTCGCGCGGCGATTCCCTTTACGAGTTTGATCTGAATTTGCCATTGATATACGTAAGTCGATTTTCTTATACCAGCAAACTTGTTGCGCTAGCCTGCAAGCTAGCTATAAAGCAGGAACTGGATCAAAGTTTACGGGCTTCAATTTCCCCAGCTATAAACGTCAGAATATACTCAATTAGATAACTGTTTTATTAGAGAATTTCTGTGCAATTAACGCCAACGCTAAGCTTAAACGTGACTCAACAGCACCTAGTCGATGCTGAGGATTTATCACGTATCGAACTCAGCTATGCCGAAACAGCCGTTCTGCAGTTAATGCTCAAACATCAGGGCACGTTAATCACCCGTGAAGCCTTATTAGAAGCAGGTTGGCACGACAGAGTGGTTTCAGCATCATCATTACAACAGTGCGTTAGTGTATTGAGAAAAAAACTAGCCAACTATCCAGAAGTTGAGCTCAAGACCATTCCTAGGCATGGCTATGTATTACACCTATCAGGTCACAACCAAGCACTCTCTACCATAAAAAAGCCAACAGCCGTCCTGCTTTTTTCCATTGCCATTATCATCTTTAGCCTATTACTCGGCTACGCTTATCTCACTCATAGCCAAACGCCTTATAACGAAAACCTGATTGCGAGTCAGCTCAGTAATGTCGCGGGTGAGGTACATGTGTTTACCCCTGCAATAGATCGAGCATTGAGCCCTGATATCATCAATCAGCGTTTTGCTAACCAGATCGGTAACGAACCTAATTGGCTGGCACCATTTAACGCATTTACCAGTTTCGCCCTACTCAGCGCCAAGATGGACAGCTTTGCCATCTGTCCGGATTATCAACACGGTCAATGCAGTGGAAAACAGCTGATCAACATTAGCGCTGAAAAAGACCACGGTAGCCAACTCGCCCTGTCTGATTTTTTGACCACTAAAATAAGAATGGAGCAAAAAACCTATAATAAGCTAGACCTGCCAGAGCTTAGAAAGCATCAGGGCAACTTAAAAGAGCAGATTTACCATGGCGATCTATATTTTTCGTTTGATAACAATCGTCTCGTTCGCAGCGATATCCGTATATCTCTGGTCGATTTAGCACCTGATAGCGGCATTTTTTACTTTGCCGCCTGTATCACCGATGAAGACTGCTATACCACGCCTATTCGCTACGAGATCCGTGGCCAATTCAAGCGCACCACAGAAAAATGGCAACAACGTCAGGTGGAACGCTTTGATATCGAAGTCGGTAAAACCACATTGTCTTCACCCAACGCGCTATCAGATACCGCACAAATCATCTATCTAGCGTTAAGAAAACAACATCTAACTCAAGCGAGCTTAAGCTTTTATCGCATCTACCAAGACGACGGCACAGCCATTTGGCAACTACCATTAGTCGACGAAAATATTATGTGGATGCAGCGACAAACTCTCAAATTATGATACCGAGCAGGAGTTGTTGTATAATCAGCGTTCTCTCCATCTTTGGTTTTAAACGCAATGTTAAGTTATCGTCACGGCTATCACGCAGGCAATTATGCCGATGTTCTCAAGCACGCTATTTTGCTGCAAGTGCTAAAACTCATGCACAAAAAAGACAAGCCTATGGCTTATATCGACACCCATGCGGGTGCGGGTGGCTACGCGTTAACCGATGAGTTTTCTAAGAAAACTGGCGAATACTTAGATGGTGTAGCCAGACTGTGGGACAGAACAGATTTACCTGAGTCATTAGTGCAATACATAGAAGATGTAAAACACTTCAACCAAGGTAAACAAGATCTGGAGTTTTACCCAGGCTCTCCTGCCTTTGTAGACATGAATATGCGTGAAAAAGATCGCATGGTATTACACGAACTGCATGGCACTGACTTTCTCACCTTGGAAGAACAGTTTGCAGGCGATCGCCACGTTCGTGTGATCAAAGGCGATGGCCTTAAAGGTCTTATCGCTGCAGTGCCGCCACTTGAGCGTCGCGGCGTGATTTTGATCGATCCAAGTTATGAGATTAAAACCGACTACCAAGACGTAGCAAAAGCGATTATTAAAGCTCATAAACGCTTTTCAACTGGTGTATTCATGCTTTGGTACCCCGTTGTAGACCGAGACCAAACTGAAGGTATGCTTAAGCTATTAGCCCAGAGCGGTATTAAAAATCAACTTCGTATCGAGCAAGCGATTAGACCCGATAACAATGATTTTGGTATGACGGCAGCAGGCCTATGGGTTATTAACCCACCTTGGCAGCTCGATACTACCGCCAAAGAGATGCTCGACTATTTAGAGCGTCGCATTGGTCATAACGGCGGCAAAACAACTGTTAAGCAAGAAGTGCCGGAATAAAGAAAGAGCTTAAAAGATAGATCCTAGGTCCGAGGTTCTAGGTCCTAGGAAAAGCTAAGCCGAGAACGGGCTTTGCCCTGCTAGGACGTGACTGCGTCACTTCGAGAAAGAGCTTATAAAGATAGGTCCTAGGTCCGAGGTTCTAGGCCCTAAGAAAAATCCAAGACAGTAAAGCACCAATCAAAAGATTACCGGCGCGATGTGTCAGCTTTAGCCTTTGCTTTTAGCTTTCCTAGCAGCCAACTTGTTGGCGTCCTAGTCGGTGCGTAGCACCGTCCTAGCAGTGAGCCTGCGAACGTCCTAGAACCTAGGTCAAATCTCCTAACCTGATGCTTATAAACACTCTTGGTCATCATTCAGCTGACGGCTAAATACCCCAAAAATTGCATTTAAGATACCGACTTCGACATCTTTATTATTTTGAGTTGATGCTGTCGAACTCCCACCAATTGATTCTCGCTGCTCTCTTTGCTGTTCGTTACTGTGAGCGCCGCTAACAAAATCACAGCCTGCATTTGCCACTGAGTTTGATGAACAGCCAGCACCGTTCAACACCAGTAAAATCAACAACACAAACGAATTCAGTTTCATAGCTTCCCTTTTTAATGACTGCATTATCAAACATTAACACTTTGCAGCGGTTAGATTCTAGGTTCGAATAAAAACTAAGACGAGGTCGGGCTTCGCCCTGTGAGGGCGTGACTGTGTCACTTCGAGAAAGAGCTTATAAAAGATAGGTACTAGGTCCGAGGTTCTAGGCCCTAGGAAAATCCAAGATTTAAAAGAAACAAGCAACAGATTCAGACTCCATGAATCGGCTTTAGCCTTAGCTTTTAGCTTTCCTAGCAGCCAACTTGTTGGCGCCCTAGTAGGTGCGTAGCACCGTCCTAGCAGTGAGCCTGCGAACGCCCTAGTACCTGCTTTCCTGTTATTGCAGCACCGAGTGCAACTCTTCAAATAACCAATGCATCACCGGGCCTATCTGCTTATCGCGGCGATTGACCACGCCCATCTCTACCAATAACGGATCTGTAATATATTCACTCGATAGCGCGGTTAAATCTTCAATATACCAATCTGATTTTGCTACATGGTCTGGCACTAACGCCCAGCCCACACCTTGTAGCACTAAAGCGATGATGTAGTAATAGCTGTCTATATACCAATAATTGCCTGATAACGGCTTGGTTTGAGACTGGCCGGTAATGTCACAAATCGCCAGCTGCCGGTATAACATTAACTGCTCAAGGGTCGGCGCAGGAATAGAGGCCAGCGGGTGAGTCGGCGCGACCACTAAGCTATGCTTAAACTGGCCTATCGACATAAAATCTAGTGAGTCTGGCAACATAGTCGAGGTGTGGAACATAATGCCAATATCTGCACGCCCCGCATCAACCCATAGAGCGATATCTTCTTGTGAGCCATTGATAATGGTGAGCTTTAGTAGCGGGAATTGCGTCGAAATCCGTTGAAACAGGGCTTCAAATGCGTTTACTGGTACTGCTTCATCCATCGCAAATGTTAGCACCACTTCTTCACCAGATGTCACCGTCATCGCCCGCGCATTGAGTCGCTGGCACTGGGCTAGCACCGACTGCGCCTCGATAAACATCTCCTCACCTAAAGGCGTCAGCATGGGTAGTTTGGCGCTGCGGTCAAATAACTCAAACCCTAAACTAGCTTCTAAATTACTGATGGCATTACTAATTCTAGATTGCGCCTTGCCCATCTTTCTGGCTGCCGCCGAAAATGAGCCTAACTTAACCGAATTAACAAATGCATTAAGCTCGTCTAACGTCCAATTCATCGCTTCACCTGCCAATCAACCTATATCTAAAACAGATAGTAACTAACTTTATTCAATCTTAAATACAGAGTAATGTGCCGCCCACTATTCATCAACCTTTACACGCAAATGTTAGCTCCGATCCCCGAAGATACTCATAATCACTCTATTAGCCGTACTTTTTGGCGTTACACCCTACCTGCAATCGCCGCCATGCTGGTTAACGGCCTATATCAAATTGTCGACGGTATCTTTATCGGTCATTACATAGGTTATGAAGGCTTAGCCGCAATAAACATGGCTTGGCCAGTGATCTACTTTATGGTGGGTTTTGGCATCATGATCGGTATGGGGAGCGGGAGTTTGCTCTCAATTCAACGTGGTAAAGGTGACACTCGTGCAGCGCCGACTATTTTGACCACTAGCTTACTGTTGATGCTAGGTCTTGCGCTTATATCGACCACCATTTTGTCGCAGTTCAGTACTTTCTTTATTGAGGCCCAAGGTGGCGCGGGGGCCACTCTGGGGATGGCGCAAGATTATATCGGGGTGTTCATATGGGGAGCAGCGGCGACAATAATAGCCTCGGCACTACCACTGCTGATCCGCAATGATGAAAGCCCTAACATTGCCACTGGCTTAATGGTGCTAGGTGCGCTTGTCAATATTGGCTTAGATTACCTGCTTATTGGTGTCTTTAACTTTGGCTTGCTTGGCGCAGCAATCGCGACCATTAGTGCTCAATCTATCGTCTGTATCTTAGGACTTATTTATTTTTGTACACGTATCAGCAATATACGTTGGCCTGCAAAGTTTACGTATTTCAAGATACCCTTTGCCAAGCAGATCATGCTGTTAGGCTCATCTAGCCTATTTATGTATCTTTATACCAGTTTCGTTTTTGCGCTGCATAATCGACTGTTTATGGAATATGGCACGCCGCTAACAGTCGGCGCTTTTGCGATTGTTGGCTACCTCATGGTGCTGTATTACTTAGTCGCTGAGGGGGTGGCGGAAGGCCTACAGCCACCAGTGAGTTATTACTATGGCGCAGAGCAGCACGAAAACATTAACAAGATGCTAAAGCTATCGGTCAAGGTCACCCTGATTGCAGGCGTTAGCTGGATAACCTTGTTGAATGTCATACCGCACGCCATGGTTGGGCTATTTAATAGCAATGATTCAGAGCTGATTGCAACGGCGGTTGATGGGATCAGACTGCACCTGTTTGCTATGCCACTCGACGGTTTTATCGCTCTGTCTTCGGTGTACTTTATGGCGACGAATCAAGGGGTGAAAGCCCTCGCGATAGCATGCGGGAATATGCTTATCCAGCTGCCATTTTTATATGTTTTGCCAAAAATAATGGGCGTTGATGGCGTGTGGATGGCGATGCCAATCTCTAATATCGTACTGTGTTTTATCGTGGTGCCTATGGTTTGGCTGGATGTTAAAGCACGCTCGCGAACAGTGGGCTTAACGGTAAACAATCCTATTTTGGCGGCAGCCTAATATCAATCGGTTTAAGCTCGAGTAAAAAGCGCTAACTGCTACGGTAGCGCTTTAACAATATCTGCACTCGCTCAACATAGGCTTGAGTTTCAGGGTAAGGCGGTACACCATTGTATTGGTCTACCCTTGAGGCGCCTGCATTATAAGCGGCGCATGCCAAACTAATATCACCATTAAAACGCTTAAGTAACTGCGCTAAGTAACGGCTGCCAGCATCAATATTTTGCTCTGGATGAAATGCATCGCTCACCCCTAGCTCTTTTGCGGTTGCCGGCATTAGCTGCATCAAGCCTTGAGCGCCAGTTTTAGATACCGCTGCCGATTTAAAGGCGGATTCAGCATGGATAACGGCGCGGATCAATGCAGGCTCTAAGTGATAAGCCTTGGCCGCACTGGCTATTTGTAGCCGGTATTGAGAGGTAAATAGCGGGATCGATTTCCAATTAATATTTGATTCTGGTTTACAGGCGTAACAATCAAACAGTAGAACCTGATAATGCCCCTGCTGCGGAGCATGATCGCTAAATACCAACACGCCAGTAGTCGTGCGGTAATGATAAACCTTCTCACCTTGAGCACGGCTATTGCTGATGACATTGGCGCTAGTTAATGTATGAGTTAACCCTGTGGTAGTTTCGTTAACCTCAATGGTTTTCCCCAACACACTTTTATTTAATGGATTAGCCACAAAATGTGGCTTCTGCCCCAAAGTCTGAACCTCGGCCTGCACAGTAACAGCTAAAAAAAACAGTAAACTAACGAGCGATCCTTGCTTAATCATAATCCGGTCGATTGATCTAATTGCAGTACGTCGACTATAGCAAAAAGCTGCTTCATCTCTTTATTTATCTGACTAAATTCATATTCAAAGGTTGCCGCTTTAAATATCGAAGCCATTTCAAAGCGATTATCTTTACTGCCGAGCATGATAAGCAGCTTATTTTGGTAAAAAGCACATTGGATCTTGTTATCAAAACTTGCCGATAACGCCTGCAATCGCTCCATAAAAGTGACAGTTAAGAGATAACGCGCCTCAATTTGGTCAGTAGAAAATACATCAAACTGCTTTTCAAAGATGGGATCTTCTAATTTTACCCGCTCTAGTCCCTTAAAAGAATCAGATAGAAAGTTCACTAAACCGCCGCGAGTCTTAACCACAACCGTATGCCCACGAAAGCCTTTGTGACTGCTTAGCTCAATCATCACTCCTTTAAACACGGTGACCGTATCAGTATTTTTATCGCGCTTAATCTGCTTGGTAAGGTGCAGCTCATTAAGAGCGATCTCCGTATTCTTATAAGTCCCCTGCACATAATCTTCAAAGTTAGCAGCATCATAATAAGGCAGCAGCTTTGAGGCTTTAAGCGCTGCTAGGCTCATCTTATGATCAGGACTAAAAATAAAATCATGGCCAAAATACTTAAAAATTAGCGGGTAGATCTTCTGCTTTACATCGCTTTTATAATGCTTAATCGGATTAAACACCCACCAGGCAAACGGCAGCGCTAGCACCACTAACCCGATAAGGTAAATCATCAAAGGATCTGTAGTGTTCAAGTAAGGCATAAACAGAAATGCCAGCGCGGCAACGCTAAGATAAATAGCACTGCAAAGATATAAACGCTGACGACAAGACTGCAGACTGGCAACACGCGCATTTTCAAATTTGCTTGTCAGGGGCTCAAGGTGTTGCTGATAGTATTGCTTAAACTCGGCAATCTCAGCAGGGGCGGCAACTAAATTATTACTGTTACGGATAGGCTTTATCGATGCGCCAAAAAGAAAACTAATGAGGTTCATATTGTACTCATGTACTCCGATGATCTCAGTAACAGCCATCACCGCAATGCTGATATGAATTGCGGCTATTACTGAAAAGTCCCAATTACTTCAAATAATCAGTCACTTAAAATAATCAGTTATTTTAAGTAATCAGTTATTTTAAATAATCAGTTATTTTAAATAATCACTGGCATCTACAGGGGCTGTTGACGCCTCATCGGCTTCATAAAAAGGCATCACCTTGACGCTGGCCATTGAGGCAATAATAGAGCCGGGAAAAATTTCAACTGCAGTATTAAGCTCAGACACTGCCGAGTTATAGAAGCGACGCGCCGCAGAAAGCTGCGCTTCCACTTCGTTATAGGTTTGCATTGCTTGCAGCATGGTATTGTCTGATTTAAGGTCAGGATAATTTTCAACACTGACCATTAACTGCGACATTTTTTGATTCAGCTTTTCAGCGACTTCTAGATGGGATTTAACGGCTGTAGGATCAGTATCGTTATAGCGCTTAGTTGCCAAGGTGCGTAACTCGGTGATCTCTGTTAGTAACGACTTCTCATGATCCATATACTTTTGTGCGATCTTGAGAATATTAGGTACTAGGTTAGAACGCTTCTTCAGCTGAACATCTATGCCTGATAAAGCTTCTCGTCCCGTATTACGCTTTTTAATTAAGCTCACATACCATAAGTAGCCAATAATCACGACTAGACCTAACCCCAACAATATCCCTTCCATTTGTATTTCCTATCTATTTTTTTTTATTAAAATGGCTTCGCTATTTCCTTATGGCTCTTACTGTTACTTATTTGAGGAACGAAATCCAGCTTCTACCGACATTTGCTAGCCTTCAATAGCGTCACTTTTTAACCTAAGCCACAACAAACTCTTATAAATTCGGTCAAAAAATGCTAACTAAACATCTACTAATGCCACCTTTATCCATTTAACGGTTCAAGCAAGAGTAAAATCTTAGCGGCCGTACACTCTCTGTTCACCACAAAAACTAATACTGTTTAAAATCAGTAGTTAAACACAAATAGCAGTCTATTGTTTTTTGAACACCTCAAAAGTTATCTCGAGTATTTTGCAAACTAATATGCCCTAACAGGCAAACTAATCAGTATTTTTATTTAACTTCGAGCTTACTTATTTATTTGTATTCTTTTGGGCATTTAAGCCAAGCAGCCACTAACTGCCCACACCAAGCAGCAGATAAAAGTGAGCGACAACATTACCCTGTACTTATTCAGTCTAGATACAGCTAACTTTAGCTATAGTATTAGGTATAGTAATCACGCTTCTAACGGACACCCCCAATATCTATCCCTTTTGGACTCATTTAAATGAGTCCATTTTTTTTATCTAAACAACTGCACGTAACCCTCTAATATCAGGGAATTAGACTTAAAAACACTTAGCAACATCTAAGATTAACAACTGTTAACCCAAGTCGTTTTACCCATTCAGCTTTGATACAGCTAACCCTAGCTATAGTAATCTCAATCCCAACGGATATTGTTAATCAATCCCTTTTGGACTCATTCAAATGAGTCCTTTTTTTTGCCTAAAATTCGCTAAATACCTCCTCCTTAATTCAAGTTTAAAATCCTGCAAAGCCGCACTGGCACTCACGATTACGGCAAACTACGCTAACAACAAATGAGCCGATTTAAGGTTTAATTAATTTTTCTTATCCATCATGCCACATCGGCTTAACAAAACAGTGCTCATTTGTAGTCACTCGAGTCGAAGAAAATTAAAATAAAAACAACAAAATAAAGAACTTACTTTGAAGGAAGATATTATGAGCACCAATAACGGCGATAGTTTGCCCTTGTCCGACGATCTCCCCTCAGCTCCCAATAACAAACCTAATGGCTGGTTTGTTCGCTTCCTAAACGTGGTTGAGCGACTCGGTAACTTACTGCCTCACCCTATCACCCTATTTGCCATGTTTTGTGCTGCTGTTGTGGTAATAAGTGGCATAGCAGGCTATTTCGAATTAACCGTTGTTGACCCAAGACCAGAAGGCGCATCGGGCCGCAATAGCGATGGACTTATCCATGTTGTCAGCCTGATGAACGGCGAAGGCTTAAGGCTGATAGTGTCTAATTTGGTGACCAATTTCACAGGCTTCACCCCACTAGGTACAGTACTTGTTGCCCTACTTGGTGTTGGCATAGCTGACCGTTCAGGCCTGCTATCTGCCGCTATGCGCTTACTCGTGATGGGAGCCTCAAAACGCTTAGTCACCCTCACATTGGTGTTTGCCGGTATCGTCTCTAATACCGCATCAGAGCTGGGTTACGTGGTGTTAATCCCAATGGCGGCGATGATATTTCACTCCTTAGGTCGCCACCCACTTGCCGGACTCGCAGCCGCTTTTGCTGGCGTATCGGGCGGATATAGCGCGAACTTATTACTTGGCACCGTAGACCCATTACTATCGGGGATCACTGAAGCTGCGGCGCAGATGATCGACCCTGACTACCTTGTAGGCCCCGAAGTAAACTGGTACTTCATGTTTGTCTCCACTTTTTTAATCACTTTCCTTGGCGCACTCGTTACCGAAAAAATCGTTGAGCCTAAGTTAGGTAAATATGATGTGAGTGAAGCAGCAATCGATCTTAGCCAGCAGAAAATGGATACGGTTAGCGCTCTAGAAAAGAGAGGATTAAAGGTCGCGGGACTAACGGTTTTGGTGATGTCAGCAGTGTTAGCGCTCACCATCATTCCTGAAGGCGCACCATTAAGAAACCAGGAGACAGGCTTAGTGGCCGGCTCTCCTTTCTTAAAGGGGATCGTGGCATTTATCTTTATCTGCTTTGCCATTCCAGGCCTCGTTTATGGCCGTGTTGTGGGCACCATGAAGCGCGATATTGATGTGATTAACGCCATGTCTAGCAGCATGAGCAGCATGGGGATGTATATTGTGTTGGTATTCTTCGCCTCGCAGTTTGTCGCCTTCTTTAAGTGGACTAATCTAGGCGCAGTACTTGCCGTATCTGGCGCAGATGCCTTAAATGCAGTCGGCTTAACCGGACCATTAGTATTTGTGCTGTTTATTATGATGTGTGGCTTTATCAACTTGATGCTCGGCAGCGCCTCTGCACAGTGGGCCGTTACCGCGCCTATCTTTGTACCTATGTTGATGTTGGTAGGTTACGCACCAGAAACTATTCAAGCGGCTTATCGAATCGGTGATTCGGTGACCAACCTTATCACCCCGATGATGAGTTACTTTGGCCTGATCTTGGCCGTCGCATCTCAGTATAAGAAAAACCTCGGGATAGGAACCTTGGTCGCCACCATGCTGCCATACTCGATTGTGTTCTTTATCGGATGGACCTGTTTCTTCTTTCTTTGGGTGTTTGTATTTGGCCTGCCAGTAGGTCCTGGAGCTGCCACGTATTATACGCCTTAGAAGGTAAAAGATAGGACCTAGGTTCGAGACCCTAGGTCCTAGGAAAAGCTGAGACGGTAAAGCTTAAAACATAGATCCTAGGTGCGAGGTTCTAGGCCCTAGGAAAAGCTGAGACAGTAAAGCAAAGATGTAACGCTGTTATCTTTACGCTTTTCCTAGCAGCCAACTTGTTGGCGTCCTCGCAGTGAGCTTGCGAACGTCCTAGGATCTATCTCCTAGAAGTAAGCTTGCGAACGTCCTAGGATCTATCTCCTAGAAGTGAGCTTGCGAACGCCCTAGTATCTAGAACCTAGTACCTTCCTAGCTCTTACCTAAACGGTAATACCAAATCGATAGCGGGACAAAAATAACATTCATCATGGTAGTGAAATTCCAACCAAAGCCGCTTTGATGCAAAGTACGAATGGCTTCCTTCGACGCTGACCAATCCACATGCATATAAATTAAATCAATAATAAGCCCTGTCGCCAGTATGCTCAAAAATAACAGCGCTCCCATCCAACGTGCAGGTTTGGTGCCGTAATATTTGGCATACACTCGCAGCATAGGAATAGTTAGCACATCTGCCAAAATAAAGCCCATTACACCACCAAATGAAATACCGCCGTGCCACAAGGCTGCCGCAAATAATAAGTTACCAACAGAGCATACATAGGCAATCACAGCCACAAAGATACCTATGAGTACATCTAATAAGGAATGTATCCATGCGGGCAGGCTAGTCTGACTACTGATAAACAACTCTCGCCACCAGTCTGCAGGCACTAAGGCAATCAATACCGAAGAAATGACCACCCCAATAACGATATCTTTACCTATCATGCCGATATCCATGCAGAAGTAACCCGCACTGCGACGAACCTTGTCCATATAACTCGGCTCCGCCGCATTATGTGCCGCACTAGAGCCTGACATATCCGCACCACATTTCCCTGCGCCGCACTTCATCTCTTTAGCGCTCTTGTTTGCGTTTGAACCAGGGGTTGAGCTTGGAATAGGCCCAATGCTTGGGTCTGCTTTAGCCATTTCAGGCATATCTGCACCGCACTTCATCTCTGTAGCGCTCTTGTTTACGTTTGAGCTTGAACTTGAGCTAGGGGCTGGACTAGCGATTGGACTTGGGTTAGCGGCTGAGGTTGATGTTGAACTTGCAGCAGCCATACCGGGCATGGTCTCACCACATTTCATTTCAGTCGAAACACCTTTCTCTTCAGCCAACAACTTGTCACGTAATGCCCGAGACTGCTCTTTAGGATAGAAACGGAAAATAAAGCCCACTATGACAATAAGTAACAGGCCGCCGATTATCTCACCCCACAAAAACTGCCAACCAAGCAACGACACTAAGACGATAAACATTTCCAAAATCAGATTGGTACTTGCCACTAAAAAAGCCATGGCATTAGGCAATGTAGCGTGTTTAATCAGTAGTGTTTTAGACAGTGAGGCCGCAGCATATGAACAAGAAGACGAGACCATCCCCAAAAGCGTGGTAAGCAGGAGACTGGTTCCATTGGTTCTGCCTAAGTGCTTTACAACGACATCAAGGGGCAAAATATTACGCAGTACAGACGACAGCATTAAACCAAAGGCCAGCGGCCAATAAATTTGCCACACCATACCACTTAAGGTACTAAGAACATGCAAGATTAGTTCAAAGAAACTCTGCATCATATTGCCTCTATTAATTCGGGAATATTTAATTCGGTAACAACCTTGGCTAGCGCGAATCATTACGGCTAAGGAGGAAGAAAACGGCTTCACCATAATAGTTAGTTGTTATTTTAGTTCACCCAAATTGATCCATCGCTTTTTTGTCATTAAATCTAATTAATTACTAGATTTATCGAGTAACAGGGTTATATTTAGCAGCTGTTTTATCTCTCTAGGCATAGTTTATGAAACTCTTTATCGCCTCTGATTTACACGGTTCCCTTTCAGCCACGCAAGCCATGTTGGCCCGGTTTGAACAATCCAACGCACGTTATCTTGTTTTGCTTGGAGATCTGCTTAATCACGGCCCTCGTAACGCCATTCCAGAAGGCTATGATCCCGTTGCAGTAGCTGAAGCGCTGAATCTCTATGCAGATAAAATCATCGCAGTTCGCGGCAATTGCGACAGTGAAGTCGACCAGATGCTGCTGCTATTTCCAATGAGCGCAAGCTTTGCTCAGGTATTACTACCACAAATGCGTCTATTCCTGACCCACGGCCATATTTATAGCCCTGACAAACTGCCAGCACTTCAAACGGGTGATGGACTCGTCTATGGCCATACTCACATACCGGTTGCTGAATACCGCGACAATATATTGCTGTTCAACCCCGGTTCAACCACAATTCCACGCAATGATGGTCGAGCTTCATACGGCTTAATCACAGACACCGAGTGCCAAGTGCGCGCACTCGATAACGATGAGCTGTTACTAAGCTGCTCGGTACGACACAGATTGTAGGAAAAGCAGAAACGAGATCGGGCTTCGCCCTGCGAGAGCGCGACCTTGTCGCTTCTAGAAAAGGCCAAGACGGAAAGATTAAAAGATAGGTCCTAGGTGCGAGGTGCTAGGCCCTAGGAAAGCAACAACCAAAAGATTCTAAGCACTACGAGTAGGCTTTAGCTTTTAAGCTGTTAGCTTTTCCTAGCAGCCAACTTGTTGGCGTCCTAGAACCTAGGTCCTAGTAGGTGCGCAGCACCGTCCTCGCAGCGAGCCTGCGAGCGCTCTATCTTAAAGACAACAAAAAGCCCAGCAGATGCTGGGCTTTTTAGTCTTAGCGCGTTAACGATTTAACCCTAAGGTTATTTGTTAGCTTTCGCTGCCTTAGCTTCCGCTTTAGCTGCTCTGCCTTCTGCTTTAATCGCTTTAGCTGCATCTCGTTCGCGCTTACTGAAGATACGCTCAACAATCACGAAGAAGATTGGGATAAAGAAGATCCCCATAAAGGTCGAGCTCATCATACCGCCTAGTACCGATGTACCAATAGCATTCTGGCTACCAGAGCCTACACCATTACTAATCGCTAGCGGCACAACACCTAAACCGAATGCTAGAGACGTCATCAAAATTGGACGTAGACGCACTCGAACCGCGTGTAGTGTTGCTTCAACAAGACCAGCGCCTTTCTCGTAGAACTCTTTAGCAAATTCTACAATCAAGATGGCGTTCTTGGTCGCTAGACCTACGGTTGTCAGTAGACCCACCTGGAAGAATACGTCGTTTGGTAAACCACGACCATTCATCGCAAGTAGCGCACCAATAATACCCAGAGGCACAACCAGGATAACCGCAAATGGAACTGACCAGCTTTCATAAAGCGCTGCTAGTACGAGGAATACCACCACAATCGACAAAGCATATAGCATTGGCGCTTGGTTACCAGATAGACGTTCTTCATAAGAAAGACCGTTCCACTCGATACCAAATCCTGGCGGCAGCTTCTTAACCATGGCTTCGATATCATCCATCGCCGCACCAGTACTGTAACCTTCCGCTGTACCACCTTGAATATTCATCGCTGGTAGGCCGTTGAAACGCTCTAGACGTGGAGAACCATAGCCCCAGGTGCCTGAAGCAAAGGCTGAGAAAGGAACCATCTCGCCTTTAGAGTTGCGTACATACCAAGAATCAAGATCTTCTGGCTGCATACGATATTCAGCTTCACCTTGAACGTATACTTTCTTAATACGGCCACGATCAATAAAGTCGTTTACGTAGTTACCACCCCAGGCAGTGCCGAGCACGCTGTTAACCGACTCAATATCGATACCTAAAGCTCGCAACTTACCATGGTCTATATGTACCTGGTAAAGTGGTGCATCTTCTTGACCATTTGGACGAACGCCCACTAGGTTTGGATTCTGCGCCGCCATACCCAGCAACATATTACGCGCTGCGACTAGCTTGTCATGACCTTGGCCATTCTTATCCTGCAGGTAGAAGTCGAAACCGTTAGCGGTACCCAATTCGATTACCGCTGGCGGTACGAAGGCAAACACGAAAGCTTCCTTCATCTGCGAGAACATGCCCATGGCACGATTTGCAACCGACTGTACGTCTTGACCAGGCTCAGTACGCTCAGACCAGTCTTTAAGACCAACGAACGCAATACCCATGTTTTGGCCATTACCGGCGAAACTAAAGCCCGAAACCGCAAATACTGATTTAACGCTGGCACTTTCATCTTCTAGATAAAAGTCAGACACTCTTTCAAGTACTTCTTTCGTTTCTTGCTGAGTCGAGTTAACTGGCAAAATAGCCTGAGTAAACAAGATCCCTTGGTCTTCATCCGGTAGGAATGCTGTAGGCATACGCATAAAGATCCAACCCACAGCAACCGTGATCGCTAGGTACACCATCATAGTTCGACCTACACGCTTGATCATCGCCGCCACACTCGCTTCATAACGAGAGGTTAGCGCATCAAACTTACGGTTAAACCAACCGAAGAAACCGGTTTTTGCATGGCTATCACCTTTAGCAATCGGCTTAAGCATGGTGGCACAAAGTGCAGGAGTCAGGATAATCGCAACCATCACAGACAATGCCATCGCCGACACAATCGTGATTGAGAACTGACGGTAAATCACACCCGTTGAGCCAGACATAAATGCCATAGGTACGAATACTGCAGACAGTGTTAGACCAATACCCACCAGCGCGCCGGTGATCTGATCCATCGACTTCTTAGTGGCCTCAATTGGACTGAGGCCCTCTTCTTGCATCACACGCTCAACGTTCTCCACCACCACAATCGCGTCATCTACCAGAAGACCAATTGCCAGTACCATAGCGAACATGGTTAAGGTGTTAATAGAGAAGCCGGCTGCAGCCAACACCGCAAAGGTACCTAAAAGTACAACAGGTACCGCAATGGTTGGAATCAGTGTTGCACGGAAGTTCTGTAAGAACAGGTACATGATCAAGAACACTAATACCACTGCTTCAAGCAGCGTATGCACAACACCTTCAATTGATTTCTCAACAAATGGCGTGGTGTCGTAGGGATAAACCACTTCCATCCCTTCAGGGAAGAAAGGCATCATCTCTGCAATCTTGGCACGTACACCTTCAGCAGTCGCCAGTGCGTTTGCACCCGTTGCTAGCTGAATACCGATACCCGCTGCAGGTTTGCCATTATAAAATGACTCAACTGCATAGCTTTCAGCGCCCAGTTCAACACGAGCCACATCTTCTAGGAACACTTTCGCGCCCGATGTATCGGCTTTAATGATGATCTTTTGGAACTGCTCAGCGGTTTGTAGTCGGCTCTGAGCCGATACAGTCGCGTTTAGCTCTTGGCCTGGTAACGATGGCGCACCACCTAACTGACCTGCCGATACCTGCGCATTTTGCTCTCTGATAGAGCTAATAATATCTTGGCTGGTTAGGTTATATTGCGTCAGCTTTAATGGATCAAGCCAAATACGCATCGCGTACTGGGCACCAAATAGCTCAATGGTACCCACACCCGGAACACGGCTTAGCGGATCCTGAATATTAGAGCCCACGTAATCGGCAATATCGTTTTTATCCAGTGAACCGTCTTCAGATACGAAGGCGGCTACCATCAAGAAACCCGCGCTCGACTTAGTTACGTTAACACCTTGCGCCTGAACTTCTTGCGGTAGTAGAGGCAGAGCAAGCTGTAACTTGTTTTGCACCTGTACCTGCGCGATATCAGGATCGGCTTCGGCGTTAAAGGTTAAGGTAATTTGCGCATTACCAAAGCTATCGCTGGTCGATGAAATGTAGCGAAGGTTGTCAAGACCAGTCATTCGCTGCTCAATAACCTGAGTTACCGAGTCTTCCATTGTCTTAGCCGACGCACCAGGATAAACAGCACTAACCACAACCGACGGCGGTGCAATACTCGGGTACTGAGATACGGGTAGGCCCACAATAGAGAGCACACCTGCCAGCATCACAATAATAGCGATCACCCATGCAAAAATTGGGCGATCGATAAAGAAACGTGCCATAACTCTGCCCTATTTCTGTTGTGTTTCAGGTTTCTTATCAGCAACCAAAGGACCCGCTTTAACAGGGGCACCCGGACGAATTTTTTGCAGGCCTTCAACGATTAGCTCATCACCGGCTTTAAGACCGCTGGTAATACGCCATTGGTTATCAATAACCTCTGCCGTAGTAACGATACGCGCAGCAACCTTGCCATCTTCGATAACCATAGCAACGGCTTCACCCTTGGTATTACGGGTAATCGCTCTTTGCGGCACTAAAATCGCTTCAGGATCGGTACCTGTGTTTAATACCGCACGCACATACATGCCTGGCATCAACACACCGTCAGGGTTAGGAAACTCTGCACGGATAATTACTGAACCTGTGTTTTCGTTTACTGTCACTTCAGAGAACTGCAACACACCGGTTTGACCATAAGGCGTACCGTCTTCAAGGATCAGCTCAACATTGGCATTAGCTGCTGCTTCAATTTGACCACGCTTTAGTTGAGACTTAAGACGCAACATCTGCGTGCTCGATTGAGCGATATCAATATTCATTGGGTCAAGTTGCTGAATCGTCGCCAATGTTTGGCTCTGATTTGCAGTAACAAGTGCACCAGCAGTCACGTCAGACTTACCAATACGACCAGAGATTGGTGCTGTTACTTTGGTGTACTCTAGATTAATTTGTGCAGTATTGATTGCCGCTTTAGCAACCGTTACACGCGCTAATGCTTCTTTGTAAGCCGCATCTGCTTCATCATAATCTTGTTCACTGATTGAATTAAGCTCTACTAGCTTCTCAAAACGCTGTGCCTTTGCTTTAGCCGATACTAAGCCAGCTTCTGCACTAGTAAGATCAGCCTTGGCACTCACCAGTGCAGCTTCATAGGTCGATGGCTCTATTTGATATAGAGATTGTCCTTTCTCGACATCTCTACCTTCAACAAAGCCGCGTTCCATAATAATACCGCTTACCTGTGGACGTACTTCCGCTTCCAAATAAGACTTACTACGGCCCGGTAATTCAACCATAATTGATTGAGGTTTAGTGGCGATAGTTATCGTACCGACTTCCATTGGTCCACGCTGCTGAGGCCCTTGTTCAGGTTTTTGCTCACAGCCACTTATCCATAACGCCACACTTAAAACAGAGGCAATTTTCACTATTTGCCGCATGAGAACTCCTAATAAAAGCCATCTACTCGGTAATCAAATTTTTGAAAGCAGAAAGTGCCGTCAAACCCACCTTTGGAAGCATAATTTTTTGTCAAATATATAACGGACCTTTATCTCACAATGTCCGCGAGTCAACAAGAAAAACTCCCAGTTTAAATTGTAAGTTAATGAAAATTTACGCATGAAATCAGCTGCATGTGTTTACCAGATGTTAACAAGAGTAATAACAAGCAAAACATGTTAACCCCAGGTTAAGGCAAGCCTGTGCATCGCGGGCCACATTAACATCGGAACAGCATTAACATTTAATTTATAAGGATTTTATGTCAACAAGATTAAATCAAAAATAATCAGGTTGAAGCTTAAATTCGATTATCGCCAACACTGCAAGCTAAGACTCTACTGATATCGGCTAGACTGCGCCCTGACTCTTGTTGCCAATGATTAAACACATCTTGCACCTGCTTTAATCCAGCTTTTGAGCTAAAGCCATAATCCACTAGACCTTGACTCTTTAAATAGCCTTGTACGTCATTGGTTAACAAAAAGGTATCTTTGCCCATAGCGCGCAAAAAATAAGGACCGGTGTTGCCCCCAAGACGAGTGCCTTTGCGTTTAAGTTCAGCCCAGAGTCCGGTGATATTATCGCTCGGCCAGTCTGCAATAAATCGAGCAAAACTGCCGTGCATAGCCGCAAGATCGTTGACCATATGAGCATTGTCATAGATCGCCATGGTTTTTTTAAGGTGACGTATTAACTTGGGATCACTGGCGCGTTCTTGTAGCTGCTCTGGAGACAACATCAATACCTTAAAGGGCTCGAAACCGAAAAAGGCCTGCTCATATTCAGGCCACTTAGCTTCTACAATCCGCCATACGAAGCCACTTTGAAACACCTTTTTGCTGAGTTCAGATAGCAATTGTGCATCACTATATTGAGTCAACTCTTGAGGTGACAAACTGCCTGGTAGCAGCGCTTCTAGTCCTTCATCCCCGCCCTTTCGCTGTGATGCTCTAGCGTAAATAGCGGCAAACTTTTCGATTTGGCTCATATTCTCTCTCGTTATTTAAACTCTATCGCTAACGGATTAACCTTTTGCTTATATTCACTAAACGATCGATGTGACCCGATGCTTTATCCCAATCACACAGCTATCGGCCTCAAGCCAGAGTCTGCAGCATTGAGAGTCCAAGGGTTAGCGACTAAGGTTAATAGTAATCCTTAAAATTACGAACCGATATTGGATATGGATCTGTATTACCACCCACTGGCGCGCCAGTCACAAAAAACACTTATCGCCCTCTATGAAAAACAGGCAAATTTTTATCCGCACGTCATAGATCTCACTGATGTTTTTCATCGACGCAGTTTTATTCGTCTTTACCCGTCAGGGCAGCTCCCTACTTTGCAACTCAAGTCTGGGGAGTCTTTTAGCGATGCCAGCATCATTATCGAGTATCTGGATAACTATATCAGCTCTGGCACCCAGCTTATTCCTATCGACAAGATGCAAGCCTTATATGTCAGGTTCTACGACAGACTCAGCGATAATCGATTAGACAGAAGCATTGAAGAGTGGTTACAGGCCCGCGAGACCAGCCATGATCAGATTTACACCAAACATTTAGAAAAAGCGGTGCTTGCGATATTGGAAGAGTTCGATAAGCGACTCGCGAGCAACCATTGGGTATGTGGTGACAGTTTTACCTTGGCAGACTGCGCGCTGATCCCCTGCTTGAAAACCTTAGAAAAGAAACTACACCTGCTCGATTATCAGCATATTGGTCGCTACTGGATCCAGGCAAAACTAAGGGGGTCTGTAGTGCAAACCATCGAAGAGATAGAGCTCACTCACGCCACATTAGGCCAAAGTGAGCGCTTTAGTCATACCTAGCTCAGTGGCGCTGACTGCAGTTAGCGACTAACAGCACTTAGTAGCTAACAACTAACGGCACTTAGCTGGCCGCTTTAAATTCTATCGTCTCACTCGGCTTAACTGGTAAATTACATTCTTTCTTAAGCTGTAAAAATGCTTTCCATTTGACCACCTCTGCTGGCATTGGCGGCGCCGGTTGCGTAAAGCCAACCTCTTCCAGCATGGTGGTTATGGCAACTTGCTTACCTTTACAGACAAACACTCCGCGTACATGGGCAATGCAATGTAAGCCTCGCTCGCTAACGAAACGCTGCTCAATATAAAAATACTTTTCATCCCAGCCCACCAGCTTGGTTTCAATTTCAAACTTAGCGAACGGCTTAATATCGCGAATGTAGGTGAACTCCGCCGCATTGACGATCGGCATCCAACCTAACTTTAAAAATCGTTTCAAAAATCCCATCTCCGCCATCATGTAGGTGCGAGCAAGATCCATAAAAGCCGGGTAACGAGAATTGGTAAGATGAAAGTTAACATCGCAGTCACTTGGCAGGGCGCGATATGACAATGTGCTGGTGTCTAAAAATCCGATTTTTTGACAATGACGCGTACGCCATAAAAATAACCAAAATAGCCTAAAATACAGATTCATTGACAATACCACCTAACATCCTTGGAAAGAGCCGAAAGGCTAACAGAGGTCATACCAGATCACAAGTGTGAACCAGCTCAAATAAAAAAGGCGCTAAAAGCGCCTTTAATGATCTTGCCAGTTAATGACTAACCGGTAATACCGCTATGTCTAAGCAAAGCGTCAGTTTGCGGTTCACGACCACGGAAACGCTTAAATAGCTCCATAGGCTCCTCGCTACCGCCCATCTCTAAGATATTTTCTAGGAAGCGCTTACCTGTTTCAGGGTTAAAGATCCCCTGCTCTTCGAACAGTGAGAATGCATCAGCAGAAAGGACTTCGGCCCACTTATAGCTGTAATAACCTGCCGCATAACCACCGGCAAAGATGTGGGCAAAACTATGCTGGAAACGGTTAAACTCAGCGGCCTTGATCACTGCAATTTGCTCACGTACTTCATCCAACTTTTGTTGAATTTCTGCGCCTTTAGCTGGGTCAAACTCAAGGTGCATCTTAAAATCGAACAGTGAGAACTCAAGCTGGCGCAACATCATCATGCCTGACTGGAAGTTCTTCGCCGCTAGCATCTTATCTAACATGGCTTTTGGTAAAGGCTCGCCTGTTTCATAGTGACCAGAGATCTCAGCTAAGGCTTCCTCCTCATAACACCAGTTCTCCATAAACTGACTAGGCAACTCAACCGCATCCCAAGGCACACCGCTAATACCCGACACGCCACCCACATCAATCTTAGTCAGCATATGGTGAATACCATGGCCAAACTCATGGAACAGAGTCGTGACTTCGTCATGGGTAAACAGTGCAGGCTTACCTGCCACTGGCGCATTGAAGTTACAGGTTAAATAAGCCACAGGATCTTGTAAGCCATTTTCTGTCATGCGACGCGCTCGGCAATCATCCATCCAAGCACCGCCACGTTTACCTTCACGAGCATAAAGGTCGAGATAAAAACTACCACGATGCTCATTATTACTGTCAGTGATATTAAAAAAGCGTACGTCTTTATGATAAGTATCAAACTCTTTTTGCTCTTCAACCTTTAGGCCAAATAGGCGCGATACGGTATAGAACAAACCTGATAAGACTTTGTCTTCAGGGAAATAAGGGCGCAGTAACTCTTGCGAGATCTCATATCTATGATGCTTAAGCTTTTCAGCGTAGAAACTTAGATCCCAAGCCTCAAGTTCAGTTACACCGCACTCTTTCTCTGCAAATTCAGTTAGCTCTGCAAGCTCAGTCTCACCTTGAGTCTTAGAGCGAGCACCAAGTTCGGTTAAAAAGTCGAGTACTTGCACAGGAGACTCTGCCATCTTAGTCGCTAATGACTTATGCGCGTAACTGTCAAAGCCAAGTAGATTTGCAAGCTCATGACGCAAAGCCAGAATTTCATCCATCAAGGGACCGTTATCGAACTCACCGGCATTAGGACCTTGATCCGATGCACGCGTAACGAAAGCGCGATAACACTCTTCGCGCAGTTCGCGGTTTTCACTGTAAGTCATCACAGGTAGGTATGATGGAAAATCTAGTGTAAATAACCAACCATCTAACTCTTTTGCTTCAGCCATTGCCTTTGCTGCCGCAACAGCTGACTCAGGCAAACCGTTAAGCTCTGCTTCATCGGTGATAAGCTTAGTCCAAGCCTGCGTGGCATCTAATAACTGATTAGAAAACTGACTGGTTAGCTCTGACATTCGCTTCACAAGCTCGCCGTAACGCAACTTGTCACTATCGCTTAAGCCAATACCTGATAATTCAAAGTCGCGTAGACTATTTTCAATCAACTTCTTCTGCGCCTGGGAGTAGTGAGCAAACTCTGCCGACTCAGCAAGTGACTTGTAGGCTTCATAAAGCCCCTGATGCTGACCCACAAATGTACCGTACTCAGACAGTAATGGTAGACAAGCATCATGGGCTTTACGCCACTCTTCGCTGCTAACAACCGAATTCATGTGCGAAATAGGTGACCAGATTTTACCCAGTTGATCATCAACCTCTTCTAGCGGTGCAACGAAATTGTCCCAGGTAAACGGATCTTGGTTAGCCAATACTTGTTCGATCTTTTGACGACAATCGTCAATACCTTGCTCGACAGCTGGCTGAATATGTTCAGGCTTAATACTTGAAAAAGGCGGTAGCTTGTTGCTGTTTAGCAAAGGATTGCTCATTGATGATTCCTTAACATTCTATGTTGATACTTAAGAGATAAGGGCTAATGAGGCCTTATTCAATATTTAGCCCATAATTCTTTGTAAAGATTGTCAGCTCTAACAGCTGGAAAATCGATTTACCATGACGAAAGTCAAACTTTTCAGCACAAATTTTATGCGCTAACGATACTGCAAACCAGATCGCAAATACGAGCCATTATCATTTACATTCTTGCGTTTAAATCTAGTATGCGAGAGGTCAATTTCTTTCGCCAAAATTTTGAGTTCACACATGATAAAAACGAGCCGATGCACAGTCTTATTGTCGTTATTAATCAGTACTGCTGCCTTTGCTGATGAAGCGCCCAATATCGATGATTCGCACAATACTAAAATCATCGAAAAGCGAGCACTTGATGATAGCGGACAAGTTCAGGGGCTTATCGATCTAGGCTGGGACTCAAAATACATCTCAGAAGGCCGTAATAACCTAGACAAAGGTGGCATTTACTGGGCGACTGCCGCAGTACAAAAAGATAACCTTAATCTGTATGCCAGCGTAGGTCGTGGGGACAGCCAAAACTATATCGAATGGAACTTTGGTATTGAATATGGTTTTCAGCTCAGCGAAAACTTAAGCGGTAGCGTCGGCTATCAGCGTTTAGAGTTTTATGGCGACGAGCGCGCCCATGACAATGAACTGTTTAGCTCATTGGAATACACAGCTGTTGAGTGGTTAATTCCTTCTGTGAGTTACACCTATTCTACCGAAGCTGCAGGCTATTTTGTTGAAGTCAGCCTGCATAGCAATTGGGAGTTGGCCGAAGGCTTAACGGTTAGTCCATATGTCACCCAAAGCTTTGACTTTCAATACGTCACCGAAGAACATGATGGCCCGAACCATTTTCAGTTTGGTGTTGAAGCCGAATACCAACTGCCTAATAACCTTGTCTTATCAGGTCATATCAGCCACACCATAGCTCAAGAAGACATAAAGTTAGAAGCGCGTAATGATGGCATTACGGGCAGCCTAGATGAAACCTTTGCAGGCCTGCACCTGAGCTGGAATTTCTAGGCGATACCGTTAATAACACCTAGCGGATCGCTATGAATAAACCCAAGCAAGCCGCACTGAAAAAATATTGTCAGCTATACTCATTACTGAGCAGCTAACCGCTTGTGCTCTTGCTTGATAACACTTATTCAAGCTGGAGCAATTCAATATCCTGATACGAACACTGATACAAACACATATGAGATTACACGGACGCTAATCTTGCTACAGAGGAACAGGGAATGTTACTTCTATCTCGTCTATTGATAGCCGCACTTATCATCTTATATAGCCAGACAAGCTATTGCAGTGAGCTTATCTCTAGCAGTAAACCAACCTCTAGCAATAAGCCTAATTCTCACAATGAACAAGATAGGCCTTCACTCGACTTAGGCAGCGTGCTTAATGATAAAGGACAGCCGATAACTGTCCCCAGCCAAACCCAGAGTCACTTTAATTACTCAGCCCCCGCCATTGCAGCCTCTTCGCCAGCCAATGCTAAAAACAGCAAGACTAACAAAACAAAAAAAGCCAAACCTCAAAGCCGTAAACAACAACTTGCCAGTCGCAGCAAGGTAGCCAACGATCCTGGTTGTCGCTGGCTTAATGGCCGCATGAACAGCCTAGAGCGCAACTTAAGCTCTGGAGTCAACTCACGCAATCGCCACCACCAACAAGAGTTAAGCGTCAGACAAGGCGAATGGGAATGCATGAAATGCGGCGCCGAGGGACCGGATCAGAGTGACCACGGAAACTGTCAGCATAAACGCTAACACAAACAACTTAAACGCAGCCACCGCCCCCGATAGCATTGCCAATGATGCGGGCTTTCAAAACGCTAAACTTAAGTCATCTAGCTCATAATTTATAGGGCTAGCTGGATCAAATTTTTCCCTCTACAATGGTTCGTTCTTGAACTGGCACAAAGCCAATAAATTAATTCGTGATTGCTTGTTTATCGGATTTAAACAACCCACGGATTAATCATAATTACAGGTACAAAAGCCCCACTCATCTGCTTTTGTCCAACAGTTCGCAACTTTATTGGAGATACACATGGCTCAACATTTTGATTATATCTGTCTTGGCGCTGGTAGTGGCGGTATTGCATCGGCTAACAGAGCGGCTATGCGTGGCGCCAAGGTTCTGCTTATCGAAGCCAAAGAGCTCGGCGGCACATGTGTCAATGTGGGTTGTGTGCCTAAAAAAGTGATGTGGTACGGCGCGCAAGTCGCTGAAGCCATGCACCTGTACGCCAAAGACTATGGCTTTGACGTTACCGTCAACAAGTTTGACTGGAGCACATTAGTTGCCAGCCGCGAAGCCTATATCGACCGTATTCATGGCTCTTACGACAGAGGCCTTGAAAGCAACGGCGTTACCCTAGTACGCGGTTACGGTCGTTTCGTTGATAAAAGCACCATCGAAGTCAACGGTGAGCATTACACGGCCGATAACATTTTGATCGCAACTGGCGGCGCAGCAACCATTCCAAATATTCCTGGTGCCGAGCACGGTATCGACTCTGACGGTTTCTTCGCATTAGCAGAGCAGCCTAAGCGTGTTGCCGTTGTCGGCGCAGGCTACATTGCGGTTGAAGTGGCAGGCGTACTGCAAGCACTTGGCAGCGACACCCACCTATTTGTACGTAAGCATGCACCACTACGTAATTTCGACCCAATGCTAAGCGAAGCATTAATGGAGTCGATGGCGATTGACGGCCCAACTCTACACACTCACAGCACGCCAGAGTCGGTCACCAAAAATGATGATGGCAGTTTAACGCTTAAGATTGAAAATGGCGAAAGCTACGATGTTGATTGCCTCATTTGGGCTATTGGCCGCCTGCCGTCGACAGGCAATATCGGCCTTGAAAACACTAACGTTAAGTTAGATGCCAAAGGTTATGTGATCACCGATGAGCAGCAAAACACCACAGACGCTGGCATCTACTGTGTGGGCGACATTATGGCTGGCGGTGTTGAGCTAACCCCAGTTGCCGTTAAAGCGGGTCGCCTGCTGTCTGAGCGCTTATTCAACGGCATGACAGATGCCAAGATGGACTACAACCTAATTCCAACCGTAGTATTTAGTCACCCAGCCATTGGCACTATGGGCTTAACCGAGCCAGAAGCTAATGCCCAATTCGGCGAAGACAATGTGACGGTTTATACCTCAGGTTTTACTTCAATGTACACTGCGGTAACGGCTCATCGCCAAGCGTGCAAGATGAAACTAGTTTGTGCAGGCGACGACCAAAAAGTTGTGGGTATTCACGGTATTGGTTACGGCATGGATGAAATTTTACAAGGTTTTGGCGTTGCGATGAAGATGGGCGCAACCAAAGCGGACTTTGATGCTGTTGTGGCTATCCACCCAACGGGTGCTGAAGAGTTCGTCACAATGAGATAATTCGTTCATTATCAATATTTTATTAATAAAAAAGCCGCTAATCAGCGGCTTTTTTGTCTCTTGAGTTTGACGCTCAATACCAGTAAATCCTTTAACTGGTATTGAACTCACACGCTATACAGCGCTAACAATATGCTTACTTAGCTAGGTGTATTCAATCTTGCTTGAATCGCTAACTTAACATCTTCCTGAGCCTGCAAGGCTTCCCCTTGCTCCTTCTCACGCATAAGCGTATCAAAGCCAACTCGCGCTTCCTGCGCAAGTTGTGACGCTTCTAACTTAGCCTGTTTAGCTTTCATCGAATCATCTGTTAACTGGCGTAGCTGCTCGATAATCTCGTCGGGTGCGTCACCCAGCTCAACACTCGACTCTCCGCGTGCCAACGCTTCTCTACGCAATTGCTTTTTCAGCTCCCAGATAGCATCGTTAGCTTCACGCTCAAGTTCAGCCGCTTCAATCGCGTTATCACGTAGTCCTTCAAAACGTGCCAATGCCTGACCTTCTTTACTCCAAGGATCAACATCTGGCAGATCAGAAATATTGATCACCGGATCGACATAATCATCTTGATGCGCTAAGTCTAAAGTCGCGGCTTTAACGCCTGAGATCATCAACATAACTGCGATAATCAATAGCGGTAAACCACCCACAATCGCCGCAGTTTGCAAGGTTGCTAAGCCGCCCATAAACAATAGGGCCGACGGCATTAATGACAAGGTGAATGCCCAGAACAAACGGTTCCAACGCATCGGATCTTCGGTCACATTGGTTTGTACAACCGACGCCAGAATATAAGAAATCGAGTCAAACGTGGTGGCGGTAAAAATCACACATAACAGCGTAAATAGTGCGATGACGACAGTGCTAAACGGCAGTGTTTCTAAAATCGCGAAGATCGCGCGAGTCGCGCCCTCAGCATTAAGAATGCTAACCACATCAAGCTGTCCAGATAGCTGCAACGATAAACCGTAGTTACCTAGGATGATGAAGTACAATGAACAACCGAGTGAACCGAAGAACACCGCACCCGATACCATCTGCTTGATTGTTCTACCACGAGAAATACGCGCAACGAATAGACCCATACTCGGTGCAAATACTAACCACCACGCCCAGTAAAAAATGGTCCAATCTTGTGGAAAGTGTGTATCCTCAAAGGTTCCCATACCACCAAAAGGTTCAGCCCAAGTCGCCATAACAAAGAAGTTAGACAACATACGACCGATAGAATCTAGTCCGGTTTCCAACATGAAGATTGTTGGGCCACAAACCAATACAAACAGCAGTAAAGCTAACGCACCCCAGAAGTTGATATTACTCAAGATCTTGATGCCTTTATCCATCCCCATATAAGATGAATAAGCAAAGATGGCCGTACACACCATCAACACGCCAATTTGACTACCCGTCGAGGCTGGAATGCCAAACAAGTAGCTAATACCTTCGTTGATCAAAGGGGCCGCTAAACCTAACGTGGTTGCCGCGCCGCCTAAAAGACCGAAGATAAATAGAATATCGATGACTTTACCCAATTTACCAAAACTATTTGCTTCGCCAATAACCGGCATTAATGCCGCCGACACCTTAAGTACTGGCTGTTTACGCACATAAAAGAAGTAAGCGATAGGGATGGCTGGGATCATATAGATACACCAAGCAATTGGTCCCCAGTGGAACAAACCATAAGTGGCCGCCCAACGAACCGCTTCTTCACTTCCCGCTTCTAGCTGGAAAGGTGGGTTTTGGTAATAGTAAGCCCATTCAATCGTGCCCCAGTACAAGATACTGGCACCAATACCGCCACAAAATAGCATTGCCGCCCATGACGCCAACGCAAATTCAGGCTTTTCATCAGGATCGCCCAGTTTGATTTGGCCGATATCTGAAAACACGATATAGATCATGAAGAAAAAAGCAGCCAATCCCAGACCTAAATAGGCAAAGCCTAATTTGTCTGTCATAAACGTTTTAGCTACCGCAATCCATTGCGCCCCTTGTTCAGGAAATACCAGTAAGGGGAGAACCACAGAAAACAGTAATACTAACGCGCCGAAAAATGTCGGCTTGTCGATAAGCTCAAAGTGCTTTTTCATTTTTATTGTCCGCAACAACCTAAAAACAGATTTGATTAAGTGCACGCCACAGGCTGCTCGCCGCACTGAGAGAACCAGACGGGTTTGATACTAAGTTAAAGAGTATGAGTATTGTGTGTGAACGGTTTTTTTTGTGAGTCTTATAACACTCGAAAGTTATCCAGATTACGATTAATATGGACTAAGGATAAAATAATGTTAATTAGCCTAACTGTCGACAAACTTATCTCTCGAATCAATCAGAATTGTGACCAAGTTCTCACATAGTTTTACCCGCCAAAAATTAGGCGTTCAGAAAACAACCAAAACACAACCACCCCCTTTATAGACAGGCTTTATGGACACGCATAAAATGGTTATAACGCCTCACGCCTTTAGGTTAAAAGTATATAAATGAGGCTTTCGGGCAAAATCGAGCCTAAACATGCATAATTCACTTTATTAGGTTGTTCCAGCACATTAAATCAACACGACAGTTCTCTCTAACAAACAAGCTGTAACGTGGATTTTTCTGTGCGATTCTGCTGATTGAAACTGGTGGGAGAGAGTGATTGATATAAAGGGAAGTTGTAAAAGTACCTGTAGAGGAGTGTGGCAGGAGCGGCTAGAACAGTGTCAAAGTAGCAGGCACGATATCATCGTGCCATACAAAACAAGAATCGCTTAACGCTAACAGCGTCAGCAAGCAATTATCGCCTCTTATACACCACACAGAAATTACCGCGCTTAGTACGGCACTTTGAACATCTTTCACAATCCACTTCTGCAGTACTCCCCTCAGACCAACGCTTAAGCAGGTGTGGCTCGGCAAGTAAAGGTCTTGAAAGAGCAAAGAACTGAATATTGGTACTCGCTGCAATCTCTTCAATGACGCAGATATCCGCTAGGCCGCCAACGGTAATAATGGGGACGTTTACCTCCTGGCTAATCACAGCGCCATATTCACGGAAGTAACCTTCACTTTGTATGGTATAACCATCGAATGATTCACCCACTACGGTATTAGCATTACCGTGAATGTTACCGGATATAATAATTGCATCGACACCAATCGCAGCAAGCTTTTTACAGATAGTGCGGGTTTCAGCAAAAGTTAAGCCACCATCGAAAAACTCAGAGGCCGTTAACTTAACGAGAATTGGGTAGTCCTCGCCAACCAACTTGCGGATCTCAGCGTAGATCTCCAGCAAAAAGCGCATGCGGTTCTCAAGACTGCCGCCGTATTCATCCTCTCGCTGGTTGTAATAAGGGCTTAAAAACTGATTGATTAGATAGGTATGCGCAGCATGAATTTCAACCCCATCAAAACCAGACTCTTGCGCGCGGCGACTCGCCTGTGCAAACGCGTTAACGATGTAATCGATCTCAGACTTAGTCATCGCCTTACCCATGGTTTGGGTACCGCGCTCAGCAATAGCACTCGGGGCAAAGATCACTCGCTCACCCACATTGTAAGTGGTCTTAGTGCCACCATAAGCCAACTGCATAACAATCTTCGAGTCGTAACCATGTACCAGCTCAGTTAGCTTTTGGTATTCAGCGATAAACGAGTCATAGTACATACCCATCATGCCAGCATTAGGCTTTTCTTCAGCCACAATGTTAGCGTAGCCCGTGACGATTAATCCCACCTCACCTTTAGCCAGCTCTTCATACACCGAGTACAGCTTGTCGGTCATATGGCCAGTTTCAGTTGCCATATTTTCCCACGTCGCACTTCTTACAAAGCGGTTTTTCAGTGTCATGTTGCCAATATGGCTGGGTGAAAACAAAATGCTCACGTGCAATCCTCTTAAATCATATTCAATGCTAGCTAGCGACGTTGCCAAACAGTAAAAACACAACAGCCACGCATAAGGCATGGCTGTTGTGTTTTTACTGTTCTCTCTCAATCAATGTATCTTGATCAATATAAGAGCGCAGCAGGCGCAGGATCCTACGCGCAAAATATAAGAAATTCCTTAAGCTAGGTTCAGCTTTTAGAAATTAATCTTGCATATGATTACCCAGAGCATCCATCTATACCCAAATGACCTCAAGATACTCGTTTCAGAGCTCTATCGTTTAATATGTTCGAAACACTCAGCCATGGATATTGCTACTTGTTAGCAAAGAAATCCGTCGCTTCTATCAATGCTGTTCTGATCCCGGGCTCGCTAACCGCGTGCCCTGCATCTGGGATCACTAAAAACTTCGCCTCTGGGAACGCTTTATGTAGATCCCAAGCCGCTTCAAAAGGTGTGATCACATCATAACGCCCTTGTACGATAACCGTAGGAATGTGACGAATGACATCGATATTCTCGAGTAGATAATTATCGCTTGGAAAGAATGCACGGTTTTCAAAGTAGTGGCACTCAACACGAGCAAATGCTTCGGAAAATTCATCTGAACTAAAGTGCTCTTCACGAGCCGGATCGGGTAACACAGATAACATGCTGCCTTCCCATTTTCCCCACACTCTCGCAGCAGCGATTCTTAACGCTTTATCATCACTGGTAAGGCGCTTGTAATAGGCATGAATCACATCATCACGCTCATCTTCAGGGATAAAACCAATATATTGCTCAAATAAATCAGGGAATAGCGTGTGCCCCCACTGATAGAACCATAAAATTTCTTTACGGCGCAGCAAAAATATTCCACGCAATACCAACTCATCAACAACTTGTGGATGATTAATCGCATAAGCCAGCGCCAGTGTGCTGCCCCACGACCCACCAAAGACTTGCCATGTATCAATGCCTAAATGCGCTCTAATCTGCTCCATATCGCTAATAAGACCCCAGGTTGTATTATCTTCGAGGCAGCCTTTTGGGGTACTTTTACCGCAACCTCTTTGATCAAAAATAACAATACGATACAAGGCAGGGTCGAATAAACGTCGACACTGAGGATCGGTACCAGCACCAGGCCCACCGTGCAGATATATCACCGGCTTGCCATTAGGGTTACCTGATTGCTCAACATAGATTTCGTGAACATCAGACACTCTCAGCATTTCTTGATGATAAGGTTCTATTGGCGGGTAAAGTTCGGCGATCTCATTGTTATTCATATACAGATCCTAATATTGTTATCTTGATGTGCTGTTCAGCAGCGAGATGTTGATTGCGTCAAGACGCTGCAGCCGTTTATCGAGGATAAGCATTGCGACTTTGACGATGCATTATTGCATACGCTAACCCAGCAAAATCATGAAACCTTTTCAGCTCAAAATCGAACATGAAAGTACAAAAGGCTTGATGTTATGAATTGGGTCCATTAACGAGAGATATTGAAGTATATGATTCTAGCCGTCTTGGTTATTCTTGCTGAACACTTTGATTTAAAATCACTAATCCGCTAATGTGTCGCTTTAAATCCAAGCCTATCATTCAGCTTGATTGACGTTTTTTTAGTCACCTCCAGAGACAAGCCCTATGTACACTCGGATGTTGCCTTGTATTTTCGCTTCACTAGTTTCAAGCATTACTTTTCCAGTATTCGCCGCCGATGACTTAAGCGGGATCTGGCAAGGCACCTTAGGCAAGAGCAAAATTCGTGTCTGCTTTAATGAATACGGCACAGGCAGTTATTACTATCAGCGTTACTTAACGCCAATTAGACTCGAGCAGGTCGATAACCATTGGCAAGAAGACAAGCAAACTGGCTTCTGGCAGTTTGATAATGTCAGCGATCAGCAACTTACGGGGCTCTGGTTCAATAAAGAACGCTTTAAAACCGAGAGGTTCAATAAAGAGTTGTCCAATACTGAGCCCTCTCAAAATAAGCCCACAAAATCATTAGCCATTACGCTTGAACGCCAAATCAGTCCTGATGGCATCAATGACTGCAGCAGCGATGCTTTCAACCAGCCACTAGAAACAGCGCCAAAGCTTAGCCGTGGTAAATGGCAGCCATTTGAGAATGAAGACTCTGAGTCATCTACTTCTGACCAAGCTAATCCTCAGTTATCAACATCTCAGCAGACTAGCTATCGCCAACTCAGCTATGGCACAGAAATCAGCTTGGAGCTTAAAGGCGAGCAAGCAGGCATACCGGCGATTAACCAGTGGCTAAAGCAGAAACTAACGAGTAAGACTCAACTTGCAGAAACCTTTGAAACCCGCCGCAGAATGTTGGCGCAAACCGGCCTGCCAATCACAGATGAAACTGGAGCTGAAATCGATTTTATTAACCAAGATTGGCTAAGCGTACGATTTTACCGCTGGGCAGCAGGTTATGGCGCCGGTGGCATCAATCGCACTTTCACTAGCTTCAATCTTAGTGATGGCCAACCATTCAACCCATGGCAATGGTTTAAACAAGACGTCGCCCTTGATGAAATGCGCCACCAACTGCCACCAGCCCTACGCGAAAAATTATTTGCCGATATGGAAGTTTATGAGGATTGCGACAACTCAGATGGCTCAGGCTATTTCTACCTAACCCTCAGCCCAAAAGGCATCGAGATTTGGGAAACACCCAACGGCAGCGGCTGCGAAAACGAGTTCACCCTCAGCCCCCAAGAGGCCATGCCGTTTGCCACTGAATACGGCAAGAGTCAGCTGAAGCTAATGGAGTAAGGCTCCATTGTTGACTCAGGTATTGGAACCTTAGAGTAGTCTTTAAGCCGAACTTAAATCGACTATCTGTGGTTCCAATGGCCTGCAGCCGGCGTATGTGCAGACACTGCTGAAAAAATGGATACCAAATGAATACCAAGACATCCATGATTATTTTCAGTATTGCGAGGTGCAACGGCCTCGCCACGTTCAACCTGTAAGCACAATTCTGGGTGATGAGATGGACGCTCCCTAATACGGCGTCAATGCGCCAAACTGATGTTGAACCATTCAGTTACATAAGGAGCGTCCACCATGAAAGTTAACACTATTGCTATCGATCTTGCAAAGAACGTATTTCAAGTTTTAGCGATGGCTGCTGATGCCAAACCTATTTACAACAAGCGACTGAACCGCAAACAGCTTAAAGAGCTGCTTGGCAATACACCTCCTTGCACTGTCGTCATGGAAGCGTGTTACTCATCACATTACTGGGGGCGGGTCGCTTTGCAACTTGGTCATCGCGTTAAGATGCTCCCCGCTCAACATGTCACCCCATTTGTTCGTGGCAATAAGAATGACCGTAACGATTCCCTCGCTATTTTTGAGGCAAGCTCAAGACCTAATATTCGTTTTGTCCCTGTGAAAACTGAAGAACAACAAGAAGTCATGATGATGCATCGGATTAGAGAGCGTTTAATCAAACAACGTGTTGCAATCACCAACCAAACTCGAGGTCTGTTAGTTGATTTTGGCATTGTTTTTCAACAAGGGTTTACAGCATTTGAGCAAAACATGTGGCGCATTATTAATGATAGTGAACAAAGGCCTGTACTGAAGTTCCTCATTAACCAAGCTTATGATGAGTACCTATACGTAAGCCGACAGCTGAAAGCGCTCAATAAACTAATCAGGCAAAAAGTGGAGCAAACTCCATCTGGGAGAATTTTGCTCAGCATGCCAGGTATCGGTCACGTGATAGCCTCTGCTTTTGAAGCCAGCATCGATAAGGCACAAGCCTTTAACACTCCCAAAGAGCTTGCCGTGTGGCTTGGGCTTACCCCAAAACAATATGCCTCAGGTAACAAGAGCAAACTATATGGGATCACCAAGCGCGGTGACAGCTATTTACGAAAGCAGTTAATACATGGTGCTAGAACGGTTGTTTGCCATTCCCACAAAAAAGACGATGCGCTTAACCGATGGATAAACCAGCTTAAAGAACGAGTAGGCTTTAACAAAGCGGTTGTGGCCACTGCACATAAGCTCGCAAGGTTGATGTGGGTGTTACTCAGGAAACAAGCTATGTATCAGGCTCAGCAAGGGATAGAAACAAAGGTTGTAGCATGAAACTAACGGTATTTAATGTTATCGACTATCAAGTAAAGCTCGTTCTAGACAAGGGTAACTACGGAGCCCGACTGGGTGTTGTGAGCGCTTGATAGTCACCCTCTAGGTAAGTGTCAAATTGATGAGAAAAGACTCTGTTCATCCTGCATAAACCCGCATGAGACAAGGGTAAATAACCCGACTGGGTGTTCACTATTTTTGGGTGTGTAGGTACGAAATTCATCAGGGGCGCAGGCAAGAGCTTGTTAAGCCCGTATATATGTCAGCACTATCGCTTTTAAAAGCGTTGCTTAAGCAAAAAGAGTCAGTCAATAAGCACCAAACTGGAGCCAAGAGAAAACCAGAAACTAAGGCAAAAAAGCCTCGGTTAGCGAAGTACTGTCTTGACTAACCGGGAGCGTCCATATATGTCTTAGTTATTGCGTAAGCAGCGACATCAATAGCAAACACCTCTGTTAACTTGAGTATTTGTGCTTCAACCCAGCCACGACGATGGTCATAGTTTTTACCTGTGTATTTATCATCACCGCACAAGAAAGCACGGCGAACCACGCGGCTACAGCAATGGTAATAGGGCGTATCTTCCAAACTAATTAATGTACTTCTGGCACGGGGCATAATCACCTCCCATTTCAGCAATCACTAAAGTTTAGTGGTAAGGTGAAAAATGCACAATTAACAATGGGTGGCAGAATTAATCCCTTTAGTTATTAGGTGCTTGCTTTAACAAAAAGGTCAGCACTATCGCTTTTAAAAGCGTTGCTTAAGCAAAAAAGCCTAGGTTAGCGAAGTACTGTCTTGACTAACAGGGAGCGTCCATATATGTCTTAGTTATTCTCGCGTCCATATTTGTCTCAGTTATTTTATTCAAACAAATTCGACATCAATCGTTGCATTGCTTATGAGAAGCTTCTCTTTTAGAGATACGACCCATAAACTTGTTGTATTATTATCAGCAAAACCATCACCAATAACAGCCTGGTAATTAACCTTATCCTTTATAATCATGCAGCTTTCATCCCGGTATACAACCTCAGCAGACAAAACATCACATCTTATTTTAAATCTTTCAAAAACATTCTTATGACTCTCTCCTATATATAACTTAAAAGGCGAAGAACTTGACCAGAAATCCTGCATAGACTGATAGTCAGAGTTTGAAATAAAACCATAATATACATTTAAAAAGTCACTACCAAGCATCACTCCCCCTTGGAATGAAAAAATCGAAGAACTAAAAATACGGCACCACCAAAGATGCCGCACCATACTTTACCCGTTAATTAATCTCAAACGCTCAAGTTTGATCACATCAATTATATTTACTATATAATTTTAAAATAATAATTGAGAGAAAAGCCAAACATAAAGACAAAATAACAACTTCACTAAAACTTAAAACTGAAGCTGAACCGCCAATCATAGAGGTCATTACAATTAATATAAGCCAGGTGTTTTTTTTATTCATAAGCAATCCTTTCAACTACTAAAACATGCTTAAATATAGTTGTGAACCAAGGTATCCAATACCACCAGAAAGACCGCCTGCGATAGCGCCTGGTCCAGCTCCAATACCACCAGCCACAGAGCCAAACATTCCACCTGCTAAGGCTCCACCAAATACAGCTGCACCTAATTCAGCAGTTGAATAACCACCATTAACCATCTGCATCTCATTCAGTGTTAATTCTTCCATTTCAAACTCTTTATTAATTAGACTTTGCATAATATCTTCCCTAATTTAAACTACTTAACGTTATGTTTGCCTAAGTGCTTAGCTGCTCGATAAGAGTTACCAAACCTTAAGCGACTGACCAAGGGCGCGGTTTCCCGCTAAAGTTGCCGCGTCCTTGCTTTTAACCGATAATGTATTTCGCTCTTTTTGAGCCAAATACCCCATCGTTTAAAATTCTTTTCCCCTTTAGATGTGCTATTGCCCGCCTTCTGCTAATTGCTGCATTTCTTCGGGCGTATACACCTTCCCCTGGTGCATCACGACGATTCGCTGTGCTTGCTTTATGGTTTCTGGCCTATGCGCAATGATAACTCGGGTCATATTAAGCTGTTTAATTTGCTCGCTAATTTTGGCTTCGTTGTCGATATCCAGATGGCTAGTCGCTTCATCCATAAACAGCAAACTCGGTTGCTGATACAAAGCTCTAGCGAGTAATAGCCGCTGCACTTGCCCACCAGAAAATTGACTGCCCATGTCCCCCACTAACGTGTTATAGCCCATGGTCATCTTACTAATGTCGTGCTCTATTGCAGCTAATTGTGCACATTGCTGCATACGCAAATAATTCGGCTCTGGGTCAAAGAAGGTTAAGTTGTCGGCGATAGAACCGGATAAGAGTGTGTCATCTTGCATCACCGCAGCTATTTGCTGACGGTACTGAGTTAAACCGATTTGAGTGATGTCTTGACCATCGAGTAAGATGCGCCCTTTGGTGGGGGTTAATAGCCCTAACATCAATTTCACTAAGGTGGTTTTACCGCAGCCCGATTCGCCCACAATGGCAACCGACTCGTTAGCATTGATGGTTAACGACACATTGTTAACCACATCTGGTTCGTTATCTGCATAACGGTAACTCACTCCCTCGAGCGTTAGCTTACCGACCACGTTATTGAGTTGCAGCTTGCTATCACGATTGGCTTCTTGATCATGCAAGGCGATATCTGAAATACGGTCAAGGTGCAGGCGCAGCATTCGGAACAAGATAAGCTGCTCAATCAAGCTGGCAAAACGTGCTGTTAATTGGTTTTTGTAAGCGATAAACGCCAAAACCATACCTATGGTTAAGCCACCACTCATCACAATAGTTGCTGCTAAGTAGATAACGATAATGTTCTCAATACCAAATAACAGTTTATTGGCAGCATCAAAGCTAATATTAAGCTTGCCTAGGCGAATATCTGCGTTTATCACTTCGCTATAGCGGTTTTGCCACACACTTTGTCTTTGTGGCTCGCAGGTGAATAGCTTGATGGTTTGTATACCGCGAATATTTTCTAAAAAGTTAGTCTGCTCTTTAGCACTTGCTTGAATCGACTCCTCCGTTGCGCGGTGCAATGGTCGATACAGTGCCAGTCGCAATATCGCGTATATGGCAATCGCAGCGACTACGACTAACGTTAGTTTTACACTATAAACTAACATCATGATTAACACGGCAATTGACATAACACCATCAACCACGGTTTCCACTAGGCCTGTTGTTAGTCGTTCACGTACCTGAGCTAACGAGCCAAAGCGCGATACTAAATCACCAATGTGGCGCTTCTCGAAATAGCTCATTGGCAGTTTCAACAGGTGCTGCAATAAGTTCACGCCCATCTGCATATTGAGTAAGCTTGAAACTCTAAGTACCAACCAGCTGCGCACACCTGTCGTCACTACATTGATTATGGCGAGCAAGCCAAAGCCGATTGCGAGCACCACTAAAAGTGGTTTATCGTGGCTAATCAATACTTCATCGACCACCCACTGCATGTAATAAGGCGTGACTAGGGCGAAAACTTGCAGCAAGATCGATAACACAAATAAGGTGAGTAAGGTTTTAGCTAACCCGGTCATTTTGCTCCACAGCTGCGATAATCGCATCTGCTGGCGCTCATCTTGTTGCTGAAAGCCTTTTGTTGGCGTAAGTTCAAGCGCAATACCGGTAAAGTGCTCGGAGAACTCTTTTAGGGTTAACTTTCTTTTGCCTAAAGCAGGGTCATTTATTGTGACTCCTGATTTGGTCACACCAGTGAGCACCACAAAATGGTTCATATCCCAGTGCAGCACGCAAGGCAAAGACAGTTTACCAACCTCTTCTATTGGGCATTTTAGCGCTCGACTAGCTAGCCCCATACTGTCACTGAGCGCGATGAGCTGCTGTAAGTTCATTCCCTTCAAATCTGCGGTAAAGCGCTTTCTTAATGCCGCCATATCTAGCTTGTGACCATGGAAGCTAGCAATCATTGCCACACAAGCAAGGCCGCACTCAGCCATCTCCGCTTGTAAAATAAGCGGTACGCGTGTTTTACCCGAAAACTCCAGTAGCTCAATAGGATCCGATGGAGGGTTGATGTTATCAGTAGACTTAGCAACCATTAGCCAACCCTCCCTTGCAAGCTATAGATTGGATCGAGTAACCAATCCAGCAAACTGCGTCTATCAAGCACAATATCGGCTTCGAGTAACATACCGCTTTTTAGGGGAAAGCTATCACCATAAGCCAACATATCTTGCTTAGATAGCTGGGTTCTAATGCGGTATACCGGCTCAGATAAAGCAACGGGCACTTTAGCCTCACCATCAAGCAGTAGCGCTTTATCGATACGAGAAACTCGACTTTCTAAAAATCCAAAACGTTGATAAGGAAAGGCATCGAAGCGTAGCCTTGCTTCATCGCCTGATTTAACAAAACCCGCGCTTCGAGTCGGAAGCAGTAGTTCAGCGACCAACAGTGCTCCTTGAGGAATGAGGCTCATTAAGGGGCGATTTGTGACAATAAACTCGCCCTCGACAACTTGAATAGAGGCAACGGTTCCTGCTTCAGCTGCACGAATAACAAAGCGATAGCTGTTTTCTGTTTCATCAATTTGGCGCTTAAGCTCTGAGCGGCGTCTTTCAATATCACCGTCTTTAAGTACAAACTGACTCGGTAAAATATCCAATTCAGACAACGCATCATTAAGCTGGCTTTGTATTTGTACTTGATTAGACTTAAGGTTTTCTATCTCTTGCCTTACTGTGATTAGCTTTTGTTGTTGAGATTGATAGTCTAGCGTCGATAAATAACCATCATCAAACAGCTTTTGATGCTGAGTCTGTTGTTTAAGTTGCAGTGCTAACTTTTCAGTTAATAATGCCTCTAAATTTACAAACACATTTAATGCCTGCTTATTATCTGTAATGGAATTTTTTAGACGCTGGGTCTCTTTAGCTAATAAAGACTGGTTAACTTTTTTCTCGGTCGTTAATAAAGTAAGCTGTAGCTTAAGCTCATCTATTAACGACTCACTCAGCTCTTCGCCTGAAAGCATGCTGCGACTTAACACAATAGTCGCTAATGGCGAGCCTTTTTTAATGATGTCGCCTTCAGACACATGCAATACATCGATATTGCCACTGCGATTAGCATAAGTTTTAATTAAACCTTTATCTGGCACCAAATAACCACGAACGGTTTCTTTACGAGCGTAATGAGAAAAAGAGAGGAAAAAGATAATGGCTATAATAATACAAAGCAAAATAGTAGCAGACACATAGATACTAATAGGCTGCGCCAATGACACATCACCATGTAACTTTTGTTTTTGCGCCTCAACGGCCTGCTGACGAAATAACCCTGACATATAACTTCCATGTATTAAAACATTATTTATAGTGTTTGAAATCCGTCTCAAAACACGCCACAACAATTTGGCAACATTCTAAGCAAAAAAACATTTACTGCAACACTGTAATAATGAAAAGCATTCACGTTCACTGCCTTAGCTAGCAACTAAGGCTAATATCCCGCAGCAACAGATGAAATAAAATCATTTACTTGTTGATATTGAATTAATAAATGCAACCATAATCTTAGGATATAAAGTGGAAGTGTAATTACCGTTTCACTCATAACTCACAGAAAACACCAATCCCCATCGAAGTTACCGAAGTACGCAGATAAAAATGCCGTATTTTCTTCATCAACTCTTAGGCAGCTGTTGATGTATCTTACAACACCTGTTGTTCCAATGGCCTGCAGCGGGTACTGGACAGGGTGCCCGAATGTCGTGATCACATCGATGTGAATTAACGACCTTATGTGCAGAACTTAGGAGTTCACCCAAAGCAGTGAACCTTTACTTCATTAATTCTTAGGTAACTATTGATGTATCTTCCAATATCAGTGGTTCCAATGGCCTGCAGCCGGCGCATGTGCAGAGGTTAGAAGTTCACCCAAAGCGGAGAACCTTTTCTTCATCAATGCTTAGGAAGCATTTGATGTATCTTCCAACATCAATGGTTCCAATGGCCTGCAGCCGGCGCATGTGCAGACACTTCTTAGGCTCGCTTTTCGTCATCCCTGACCGCTCTGCGAAAACATCCATGTTTTCGAAGGCCTAAGCCGTATCTGCACCGAGTTAGAAAAGCATAATCATTTCACCCATTGAGTTCTCAATAGAAATGCGAGACTGACGTACATACTGAAGCAACAGAAAATACCAAATTCCCCATCGAAGTTGCCGAAGTACGTAGATAACTTTTTACTTTCAAGAATGCCGTAGAGCCATCATGGATGATGGTTCAGGCTCGGGGGGGCATGGATGTCCCATCTGAGCCGTTAGGCGATTTTTATTGGAGTATGAGGCCCGTATCTAATGCATGTAACTTCGTCGGGGCGTCATGGTGGATGCAAGGAGGATAAGGACGAGCAGTCCTCCTTGCCCGGGTGTGGGATGGAATCCCACGACCTTTATCAAGCGCAGCTTGATTCGCTTAAATCTTTAAGCTTGATATGGGATGGAATCCCACGACTTTAGTTGTTAGACGCAGTCTAACTTAGAAGTCAGGCGCAGCCTGATAGAATTATCAAACGAAGTTTGATTGCTATAGTCGTTAGACGAAGTCTAACTCTCCCCTGCGCCCGCTTGGCGCAAAACCAAGCAACAAAAAAGGCTATGAACCTAAGCTCATAGCCTTTCTATATCGACCTCGTTTGAGACGAAACTCAAACTCAGTTAACTCATGTGCAAATTACTTAGCCAAACACTGTTCAAGCTTTATTTAAACACTGCTCTACAAGCGTCTGCCAGTATCTCAGACCAGATACCAAGATATTGTCGTTGAAGTCATAAGTTGGCTTGTGTAGCGCTACGCTACCACAACCACAACCTGCGCCGTTACCCACTAGGATGTAACAACCAGGTGCTTCACGTAGCATGAACGAAAAATCTTCACTGATAGTGAATGGCTGACAGCTGCCGTTAACTTTATCTTCGCCAACCACTGTTTCAGCCGCGCGAATCGCGAAAGCCGTTTCAGCTGGGGTGTTGATAGTCGATAAGAAACTGTTGTTAAACTTGTAAGTGTAATCAACGCCTGCAGACATACACTGACCAGCAACGACGCGTTCAAGTGCTTTTTCAATCTTGTTTAACGCGATATCAGTAAAGCTACGAGTATCACCCGTGATAGTCACTTTAGTTGGGATAACGTTAACCGTACCGTTAGTGGCAAACTCAGTGACCGAGATAACCGCAGTTTCATCAATCGCGCTTAGGTTACGCGATACGATCGTTTGGATTGCAGTGACGATTTGCGCGCCAACTACGATAGGGTCAGTGCCCATGTGCGGCATAGCCGCGTGGCCGCCAGTGGCTAGTACTTCGATTTCAAAGCTACTTTCACTTGCCATTACTGAGTGTGGGCGCGTCACAAAGTGACCTGCTTCAATACCCGGTAGGTTGTGCATAGCGTAAACAGCATCGATTTTCCAACGGGTGAATAGGCCGTCAGCGATCATCGCTTTAGCGCCTGTGCCGCGCTCTTCATCAGGTTGGAAGATGAAGTAAACCGTACCGTCGAAGTTTTTAGTTTGTGCTAGCTCGTGCGCTGCAGCAAGTAGCATTGCCGTGTGACCGTCGTGACCACAAGCGTGCATTGCGCCAGTGTTTACTGATGCATAATCAAAGGTATTTTCTTCATGAATATGCAGTGCGTCCATGTCGGCACGTAGACCAATTGAACGCTCACTATCGCCACACTTTAAAATACCTACAACGCCCGTGCCGCCGATACCTGTGTGTACTTCAATGCCAAACTCTTCTAGTTTGCTTGCTACAAATGCTGCAGTCTCGTGCTCTTGGGTACCAAACTCTGGGTGCTGGTGAATGTGATGACGCCACTCGATAACTTTCTGTTCGATATTCATATTCTTTATCTCTTCTAACAAGCACCGGTGACTAGGTCACCGGTGATAAAAATGGTTTTTATTTGCTAACTGAATAACTCAGTTATTGGCTGCGGCAAGGCTTTGGCGCTAAAGGTAATTCAACTTCAACCTCTTCTGCTTTCACCTTGTTCTTGTTACCTAACTTCATGAAGGCAATCATTGAAGTGATAACCACTGCGATTGCAATCAAGCGCATCGGTGTTACCTGCTCACCTAGTGCAAATACCGCTAGGATGAATGAAGACAGTGGCATTAGGTTTAGCGCCATACCCGTACCGTCAACACCTACACGTTCCATACCGTAGATGTAAACTAGGTAGCTCATACCAGAGATACACACACCTAAGATAACGATACACATAATGCGTAGTGGCGAGCTAAATACATTCAATGCAGAGCTAAAGTCAGCGCCCACAACTAGCAGGTACAAACCAAAACCGAGTGCTGCGAATACAAACTGGTGGAACATAGTCGCAACTGAACCGTATTTCTCTGCTAGCTTGGCACGAGCGTAAGCCATTGTTGCAAAGCTTGCTGCAGAGCCGAAACAGATTAGGTGACCAATGTTGAAGCCTTGTGTTTCAGACTGTGGGTCCATTACTAGAATCGCCACACCTAGGAAAGCACCTAGTGCACACATGATTTGCATTACAGTGAAACGCTCACCGTGACGTAAGAAGCCAACACTTAAGATTAGGATTGGGATCAAACCTTGGATCACGCCGTTTTCAGAGGCGGTAATATAATCCAAAGATAGGAATGATAGGAAGCTGAAAGAACCTTGACCAATGATACCGCAACATGCAGCCCAGAAGATGTCCTTACGGTTTTCCCAGTTAAGTTTGAAATCGGCTTTCTTAGTCATCTTGCCCGTTGCAAGACCGATGTTGAAAATCAAACCTAGTGTAATAAATGCAACAGTGTAACGTAACCAAACAAGTACTTGAGGATCCATCACCTCAAGAATAGGCGTACCAACAATCCACGGAATACCCCAAAGTAGACCTACGAAAATAGCAGCCATCCAACCTTTTTGTGTATTAGTCATTATTATTTTTCCAACAATTTGTAATTGGTAGTCAACAGCTTAAGCTGTTTGGTTATTAAGTAGCTTGCCGTAACCTGGGCATTGAGCCACGTTGCCGGTTAGGTGCATTGCATGCCAGAACATTGCAGAGTTGCTGCACACTACTGGGATGCCGAATTTCGCTTCGATCTCTTCAATATAATCAAGTACACGTAAGTTAGTGCATGACATAAATACTAATTCTGCGTCAGAATCTTTTAGCATCTGCTCAAGCGCTGCGAACATTGATTCTTTAGCGACTAGAGTGATGTCGGTATCGCGTTCAATACCAAGTGAACCTAGTGTTACTACGTCAAAATCTGCATCAGTTAACTGCTGGTACAGTGGGTAGTTAACGCTAGTTGGGTAAGGAGAAAACACAGCAATCTTTTTCGCATTCAAGTGCTTGAATGAAGCTTTTGCTGCTGTCCATGGGTTAGTCGCTGGGATGTCACCACGGTTTTGAGTCAATAAATCTGCGACTTTTTCTTCACCGATAATGATTGAAGCTGATGTGCAGCCAAATGCCATCACATCCATAGGTAGACCTGTTGCGATCAAGTCAGACGCTTCAACGATTCCGCTAGCGATTTGATCAAGTGCTTCAGGGGTCATTTCGCTTGAGTAGTAGACGCGAGAGCTAAATACGCCTGCTTGTGTGCCGAGTAACTTAGCCCAGTCCATTTCTAAACTGTGGTCAGTGCTTAACTGCACTAAGCCGATGTGTACACGGTTAATTCTTGGTGCCTGCTTGTGTTCAAGCGGCTGTTCAAACGAGGTAAAGGCTTCAAAACTCATCATAATGAGATTCTCTTCAGTATGATTTCTCCAGCTCCCTTTGGAGAAATCATTGGCTATATTAAGTTATTTAATAATCAATAGTTCTGGTTCAGCGCGCTTGCTTAACCACTCTGCACCGTTCTCGGTGATCACGATGTTTTCTTCGTGAACCATAGACTTGCCTGGTGCGTAAACCATGCCTGGCTCTAGTGTCATCACCATGCCTGGTACTAATATCGTGTTGTCTGTTGCCGTGTTTGATGGACGCTCAGTTAGCTCGATACCTAGGCCGTGACCTAGACGACCTACGTCGTTACCTAGCGCGCCATTAGCTTCTAGTACTTTCCACATTGCGTTGTAGATATCTGAAGTGGTGTTACCTGGGCGTGCAGCTTCAAAGCCCATAGTGGTTGCTTCGTAAGTTGCGCGGTAAGCGGCTTTAGTTTGCTCACTTGCGTGGCCAAATGCCCAGTTACGGTCAAAATCAGAGAAGTAACCGTCACGTACTGCACCGGTGTCGATGATTAGCACGTCGCCATCTTCGATTACGCGGTCAGTTGGACCCATAATGATGCTGTCGTAACCGTCTTGGCCTGAACCTGCGATGATGTATGGACATTCATCAGCGCCTTCCATCAGCATGTCGATACCGAACTGCTTACAAATTTCACGCTCAGTCATACCGGCTTTGGCATAACCTGGGATTTTGTCGAAACCGACGTTAGTGATACGGCAGATTTCACGCACCTTTTCAATTTCAGTCACTGACTTAACTTGGCGAATGTCGTGAATCGCTAGTGAAACGTCAACGAACTCTTTGCTTACTAAAGTGGTTAACTGTAAGTAGTTAGCAACAGGCATACGTAGGTGAGACTCAATACCTAGCGTGGCACCCACACGACCAAAACGTGAAGGTAGGCTGTTAAGCACGCTAGCTACAATGCTGATACCGTCGTCATCTGGACGTGGTGAAGCCCAAGTGCGGATGTCATCAACCCATGTACCTGCCATGCCGCTTGCGCCGATTTCAGGAATAACGGCAATTGGCTTGCCTTCAGCAGGTAGGATTAGAAACCATGGACGAGTCGGGCTGTGCCAGAACTGAGTGTGGAAGCCAGAAAAGTAACGCACATTAGGCTCAGTAGTTAACAGAATCGCATCAACTTCTAGCTCACGCATCTTCTGCTGAGCTTTAGTTGCACGCATCTCAAATTCTGCTGTTGTAAATCCACGCTGTAATATGCTTTTCATTTTTATCTCCACATCCCACACAACTGGCCTATTTGCCAAAAGGTCACTAAAGTGACCGGAAACCTGTTTTAGTCAACTATCGTTAACTTGGTGCGCATCATACTGTTTGCAGAATTTAAAAATGTGACACATATCTCATAGTCAAAATCTGTTAACTCAAGATGCATCATCAAACTGAAATTTCATGACCAAAGTCAAATATTTTGAACCACAGTTAAATATTACTTGCGTAAAAGTCCTAAAAAACGTCCCATAGTTACATAAAGTTGATTCAAGGGTTGAATTGTTAACTCAAAAAGTTGACAATAACGGCATCTATAGTTCACAAAAGTAATCTGAAATGATCAAAGCGGCAGAACAGGCATTCAAAACAGAATTTACAGCTAGAGATCGTGCGCTACTGCAAAGCTATTTCCATCTAGCTGAAAGCATGGCCGATCTAATAGGGCCTCACTGCGAAGTCGTGATCCATTCTTTAGAAAGCTTTGAACAGTCAGTGGTGAAAATCGTTAATGGTCATCACACCGGTCGAAAAGTGGGCTCGCCGATAACAGATTTAGGCTTAAAGATGCTGCGCCAGTACGAACAAACCGGCGAGCTGACCCCTAAGAGTTACTTTAGTAATAACAAAGGTGGCGAGATGTTGAAGTCGAGCACCTGCATATTACAGGGTGAGAAAGGCAGACCGATTGGCATGTTTTGCGTCAATATGAACTTGTCGTATCCGTTCCCTGAAATTATTAAGACCCTGATGCCAGATACAAGCCAGCATCACAGTTTTGATATGACCGAAAACTTCAGCGCATCAGCTGGAGATGTGGTTGAGCAAGCGCTAAACCACGCGATTTCAGAAGTTGAAGCTGATACCAGCGTTAACCTGAAAGGTCGCAATAAAGCTATTACTAAGGTGTTGTTTGATAACGGCATCTTTGAATTAAAAGAAGCAACTAACATTGTTGCTAACCATTTAAGTATTACCAAACATGCGGTGTACAAGTACATCCGTGAATTTAAATCCTAATTATCGAGATAACAACGCTATGAAAACTGTAATCCATACTGAAAATGCTCCTGCTGCAATTGGTCCATACTCTCAAGCTCTTGCTTTCGACAAGTTAGTATTCACCTCAGGTCAGCTACCACTAGATCCTGTGACTATGGCTTTCGTTGAAGGCGGCGTTAAAGAGCAAGCTTACCAATCTCTAAAGAACCTTAAAGCGGTTCTAGAGCAAGCTGGCGCAGGTACTGACACCGTACTTAAAACAACTTGTTTCCTAGCTAACATGGAAGACTTTGCTGTTTTCAACGAAGTTTACACTGAAGTATTCGGTACTGAAGCAGCTCCTGCTCGTTCTTGTGTACAAGCTGCTCGTCTTCCAAAAGACGCGTTAGTTGAAGTTGAAGCAATCGCCTTCATCAAATAATTTAGTTTTAAAGTAAGCCCTGCTGTCCACTTACCTTTAGTGAGTGGACAAATGCCTCCTTGTTCATAATTTATAGTGGTTACCATGCTAAAGCTGACTCAAAATGATTTCTTTAACGGCGAGACTTCTGATCTTTTTACAGCTCAGATCGCTGAACAAACTCGTCAATTCCACCAGCAGATCGAAGCTTACCAACCGACTCCGCTTATCTCTCTAGAGCAGCTAGCGGCGCGTCTTGGTGTTAAAGCGATTCTGGTTAAAGACGAATCTTACCGTTTCGGTCTAAATGCTTTTAAAGTACTGGGTGGTTCTTACGCTTTAGGTAAGCAACTTGCTGAGCACTTAAATGTAGATATCAGTGAAATTGATATGAAAACCGTAGCAGCTAAGTTAAGCGAGCCATTGGTTTTCGCTACAGCAACTGCTGGTAATCACGGAACAGGTGTTGCCTGGGCTGCACGTGAAATGGGTCAAAAGGCTGTTGTTTACATGCCAAAAGGTTCATCTCAAGCAAGTGTGACTCGCATTAAGAATTTAGGTGCTGAGTGTATCGTTACTGACTGTAACTACGACGATACGGTACGTATTGCTAACCAGACTGCAACTGAAAATGGTTGGATGCTAGTGCAAGATACCGCTTGGGAAGGCTACGACAAGATCCCAACATGGATCTCGCAAGGCTATATGACTATGGCTGTTGAAGCGCAAGAGCAAGTTGAAGCTATGGGCCTTAAGCCGACTCACCTAATGCTACAAGCTGGTGTTGGCGCTATGGCTGGCGGCCTATTAGGCTACTTCGCTGACAAAGTTGGCGCAGCTAACTTCAAGACTATTATTGCAGAGCCTGCAAAAGCTGATTGTATCTACAACTCAGGCATAAAAGGCGAAATGGTTGCCGTTACTGGCGAGCTAAACTCTATCATGGCAGGTCTTGCATGTGGCGAGCCTAACCCTGTGACTTGGCCAATCCTAAAGCAGTGCAGCAGCTTCTTCGCATCAGTTGAAGACGAAGTGACTGCAACAGGTATGCGCGTGCTTGGTAACCCACTAGCTGGCGATACTAAAGTGGTTAGCGGTGAGTCAGGCGCACTAACGCTAGGTCTACTTTACATGCTAGCAAGCCGTGAAGAGTACAGCGAGTACCGTACACAGCTTGGCCTAGACCAAGATGCGGTTATCATGCTGTTCAGCACTGAAGGCGACACTAACCCAGACCGTTACCGTCAAATCGTTTGGGAAGGCATGCACAGCACTGCTAAATAAATTCACTGAATTTAGATGACAAAAAGCCGCTTAATTGCGGCTTTTTTGTTATTAAAAGAAAGGACGGACTACGTCCTGATAGGTCCTAGGTTCTAGGTCCTAGGGCGTTCGCAGGCTCACAGCGTAAAGATAGAGCGCTCACAGGCTCGCTTCTAGAACGGTGCTATGCACCTGCTAGGACGCCAACAAGTTGGCTGCTAGGGAAAGCATAAAAGCAGCCCAACAGAACCTCTTAGCTTTACCGTCTTAGCTTTACCGTCTTAGCTTTACCGTCTTAGCTTTACCGTCTCAGCCTTACCGTCTTAGCTTTACCGTCTTAGCTTTTCTTAGGACCTCGAACCTAGGATCTATCTTTTCCTAGAAGCGACATCGTCGCGCTCTCGAAGTGACGCAGTCACGTTCCCTAGGCTGCAGGCCGTCCGTCTTAGCTTTTCCTAAAACCTTCCAGACATTCAATTTTGCTGACTACAACCGTCAACACTATTTAATTTATTAAATCTTGTTCGAGCGTTATAATTATCAACCGATCTGCTATATACGACTGCCTTTTAATGACCAGCGAAACCCGCAACAAAACCCATTTAGCCATTTTTATTATTGTTGGTCTCATCTGCCTATTACCTATGGTGTCGTCTCCTGTGGCGCTAATTTTGGGCTTTACGCTTGCCAGCATAGGCTGGGCGCCGGATCAAATACATCTTGGCGCGCTGACCAAGAAGCTTCTGGCCTATTCGATTGTCGGTCTTGGATTTGGCATTCAGCTTGACGCCGCTGTTAGCATTAGCTTAGCCAATCTCCCCCTCATTTTGGGCTCGATTATATTCACGCTGATTTTAGGTTTTGCCTTAACGCGCCTACTCAAGCTAGATCATAAAACCGGCCACCTAATTGCCTCTGGCACCGCTATTTGTGGTGGCAGCGCCATTGCGGCCGTATCTCCCGCAATTAAAGCCAACAGCGAACAAACGGCTATTGCCTTAGCCACGGTATTTATTCTTAACTCGATTGCACTGTTTGTGTTTCCGGCCATCGGCCATGCTCTATCGATGAGCCAGCATGATTTTGGGGTTTGGAGCGCGATTGCTATTCACGATACGTCATCTGTCGTGGGAGCTGCTTCAGCTTATGGCAGTGAAGCCCTTACAACCGCTACGACGATTAAGCTGGCACGCGCACTGTGGATCATTCCAATCGCACTCATCAGTGCCATGTTGTTTAAAGGCGATAAAAATAAGATTGCTATCCCCTACTTTATTGGCTTTTACTGCTTAGCGATTGCGATTGCCCATTGGCTGCCGCAAGGCGAAGTCGTGTACGGGGCAATATTTGAGGTATCAAAACGATTACTGGTAGTGTGTCTGTTCTTGATTGGTGCCGGTATTACGATTAAGAAAATGAAATCAACTGGTCCTAAGCCACTCATTTTAGGCGTGTTGTTATGGCTGGCGATAGGTAGCAGTTCACTGGCGTACATTTTACTGCTTAACTAACTCATTACTGATTAGTCTCATTACTGATTAGTGCGCTGTACAATCGCGCGATATAACCATAAAGCAGTGCCCTTACAGGCGCTGCTTTTTATTGCGACGTCTTACTACCTTCTCTATTACGATCTCGAGCGCTATGACGCCAAACCAATAAGCCAAGCAAGCAACTAAACGCACCTAAATCTATTAAGGCGCGCGTTAAACCGCTGGTGAGTAAAGAGGCAGTAATTAACACTGCGCAACACAATAATATTAGCCAGTTATTCAATGTAATCTCCCCTCTTAGGCAGGCTAAATGAATGGCTATTATTGGTGCTTAGTACTGATCTCGCCAATATCCTTTATTACTAATAAATAGCAATAACTACTAAGGCTAGATGATTTACTTATAAATGACCTAAGCTAAGTCCGCGGCATAAGGGTCATTATTGGGGTCTTCAATCCAGTTATATTCGGTTAGTGTTTGGATACGCTTCGCCTCCTGCTCGCCATGCAGGTGCTTGACCCAAAACAGCGCCGCGTCTGTGCCTGCCGATACGCCCGATGAGGTTAAAAACTTACCATCAAACACCCAACGCGCTTTGGCCTGCCATTGTGGATTATCGTTTAGTGATGTCACCCATTGAAACGCCATTTTATTGGTGGTGGCTTTACGCCCGTTAAGCACAGAAGTCATTGCCAGCAATGCGGTACCCGTGCACACAGTAAACACGTTTTGACTACGGTCAATCTGCTTAATAAGCCATTGGCGCAGTGCTGTATCGCTAACTAATGTGCGAGTACCTAATCCACCAGGAATTAATAGCAGATCGCAGTCATAAATCTCTGTTGTTAAACAATCGGCAACCACACGCGGCCCCTGATAACTTTTGACGATCTCTTTGGTGGCCACCAGCTTTATCTCGGTATTGGGCATATGCCCAAGCATCTCAACTGGGCCGTGCAAGTCTAGGGTTTCGTAGTCATCAAACACCAGTGCCAGTATGCGGTATGTGCCCTTGGTGAACGGTGTGTTAGTAGCAGATAGCTGCAAGCTTGTTTTAGCCTGTAGCGTAGGCGCAATAACACTGCCGGCCATCATCAGCGAAGCCCCTTTTATAAACTGTCTACGTTGCATTATTTGTTCCCCATCAATCTCAATATTTTATGTAGGCTTAGTCTATGACCAGTGAAATTAATTCAATGATTATTCAGCCGAAAAACAAATCGTTCACCAAAAATAGAGGCGGCTCAAACTTTAATTTCTTATTGAGATCTAAGAGATGTGAAATCGGCACAAAAAAGCGCCCAATTAAGGACGCTTGATGTTCGATAAACCCGACTTTTCACTAGTAGAATTGTGTCGGATCGATATCTAAACTGCTTGGCGATATGCCTTTTTCGATATGAAATGACGATCGAAGCAGATCGACAATCTCCACCTTGGTGTAGCATTTATGCTTCATAGAGTAGAAGCACTTCACTTTGGGGTGTAACGCGTCTCGTCCTTTAGATTCCCATACAATCCCAATGCGACCATCTGATAGCTGTACTAACGAACCTACCGGATAAACGCCGACACAGCGGATAAATTCATAAACAAGTTGTTGATCTAAGTGAAATGGCGTCAAACTCAATAAGATCTTAAATGCGGCTGCAGGGCTCATAGCTTCTTTATAACAACGGGTCGCTGTTAACGCATCGAAGATGTCGACAATACAGCTCATCCGCCCATGAACAGGGATCTCATTCCCCTTCAATCCCAGCGGGTAGCCTTTGCCATCGAGTTTTTCATGGTGCATCAAACTAATATCTTTACTGACTTGAGATAACCCTGTGGTCTGCTCCATAATTTCAACAGCATAAGTTTGATGCAGCTTAACGTGCTCATACTCTTCGGCAGTTAATTTACCCGGCTTGTTTAACACTTCACTATCGACCTTAATCTTGCCAATATCATGCAAAATTCCACCAACCGCCATTTGACGCAGCATGTCAGTATCGAAGTTTAGGTAACGGCCGAAAGTCACCAGCAAAAAGGCGACATTAATAGAATGCTCGAGCAGATAGGCGTCTTTGGAACGCAAGGCTGAGACACATTTGAGGGCATCGGCATCGAGCATCACCGACTCAATCATGCTATCTGCTAACTGTTCGAACGGCTCGACCTCGACAGCCTTGCCTTGAAATGTTTCAGATAGCACTTTTTGGATGAGATCTTTAGCCTCAACAATCAGCTCTTTTGCCTGCTTTTGAGTAGTGGCACGTTCAACACTGACTTTTTTTACCACTGGCTTAGGCGCAGCAGTTGGCCGCTGTAATCCCAAGTCTGGTGCTGAGCGCTCAGCATTAACCCATACATGGGTTACATGACTCTTATGCAGCCTTAAAATGGCTTCAGCACTGCGAATTTGCCCAGCGCTCGCAATATTAACTTGGCTGTTACTTTTGTCTATTGCTTCAACAAACATACCTACTTTCAACTTAGAAACAGGTATCTTTATTAAGTTATTTGATTCGAATGAATCACCCATTATCTCTTAGGTCCCCGGATGATTTAGCCATAAATACAGCAACTAATTAGTCACGGTATCCCTCACAGATCTCTGATGTTGTGACCCGGCTTACGCAGAGCCCATCTTGTTATTTCCTGTAAGAAGTTGGCTATTCTATTCTCTGAACTGTTAAATCACCATAGACAAAGTTAATTAATATTCACTAATGCACGACAAATACACACCAACTTGTAAGAAAAAACGATATTTCATTACTCATGCAAATATCAATGGCTATTCGGCGCGCCGCTTATGACATTGAAAACTCGTCGGCTGCCAGCGGCGATACATACAGTTGTAACAAGAGCGAGCAACATTATCAGTATGCTCATCTTCGTCATCACTGAGAAATATCTCACAACTGGCTGCGGCGGCGCGGGCTGGCAGATAATCTTCTACGCCAAACTTAAACTGCCATAAGCCATCTACTTGGGTAAACCACAGCACCATACTCCCTCCTATTATCCTAAACGGTATGAAAATTAGTAAGGCTTTAACTGCTGCTTAGTCGCATTTAACCACCGGCCAGTCTCAGCGCTAACGAGTAGCGCAAATTGATACTGGGTGAATACCGCCTTGATCTTACCTTTAAGAAACAGCTGTTGATCATCTGCTAGCTTCTCTCCATCAACGGAGATCACCGCCTGTAATCCTGTCAGTGCTAATACCTCTGCTACGCTCATCTGTACTTCATCTGACTCATCCGCAGCTTGTCCTAGCTTTAGCTGGCCTTTCACGCGACCATCTTGACCGCTGAGACGTAAGCCCAACCCCGCAAGTGCACCGATAACGCCTTGGCCTGTACCGCCATGCTCAGAGAGATCAATGCCTAGCGCTTCAGCCAAGGTGTAAGCCTGCGGTTTTGTCTTTACTTCTACTTTTGCCTGCTGACCAAAAGCGATCAGTTGCTCGATGTCATAGCGGGAGGCTAAATCTAAGATGGCTAAACCGGGATCCGATGCCGCTGCCGATTCTTGCTTTAAATGCGCAATACAGATGGCTTTAATCTCATTAAAGCTCAATGTTGTAGCAATCTGAAAGCACATGGCACTATTGTGCGATGTGTAAGGAATATCAGGATGCACAAACAGTTGATGACGTGTCACCAGTCGACTAACAGCAAGTGCATTGTCTTCGGTTGATGCTACCACAGCCAGTTTTGCCGCAATCTCTTCGGCAATTTCGCCCGTGCCCTTGGTACCGATATCATCAGTATCATCAATGCAGATCAGCCACTCTTTCATCTAAAACCCTTATTTATTGGTGCAGTTATTAATTGTCATTTTTAAACGGCGTTACTTATCATCAAGCTGATCTCTATGTAGCAGATCGTGGGCATGCAGCCGCCTTAATACTGTGGGCACTAATAGCGCTGCCGCGATAGCAAATGCACCACCTTGTATAAAACTGAGTCCAAATTGAGCCAACGCAACTTGGCCGCTCATTCCTGCAAGCAAATTACCAACCCAACTTTTACCCGCCCAGGCTAAACAACCCACTAGCGCTAAAATAATGCTCTGCCAACGCACGCTAAACAGCCCCGCCATCATGAGTAACATCAGATCCATTGCCAATGCTGGCAGGCCAAATTTAAGTAATATCAACGGCCCTCCTTTGCCCACGCTTAACATCATGGCCACTAAGCCAGCGAGAAAACCACAAGCGGTAATGCAACCCACTCGGCCCACAGCGCCATAGCAAACCAAGTAAAAGAAGGTCATTAAGAACATAGAGTGCCCGCTCAATCCTAGCTTGAGGCGTAACATGCTTTTTAATACCACCAGCAAGGTGGCACAAAACCCAATAAATAGGGCATCTTGTAGATCAAATGGAGATTTCATTCATCCTCTCTTGTTGCAGGCCAATGTGTTGGCTGATTAACTTTACCGAAATGGCGTAATTTGGCTGCTTGTGCCATCTGCTTTGATAGCTTTAATAATTGGATCAGTACCGGGAGCACCACACAATAGATGAGCTCTGGCCAGTTTTTAGGGTTCCTCAGTGCCTTAGGGGTAATGTTTGCTCCTCGTAAGCACTGAATGGCGTATATTTCTTTGGTTTCTTGCAGCATATAGGGCAGCAAACCAATGGAAGCGGCGATGACAAAAGCCCATTTAGCGGGGAGCCCCCAACTCAACACCTCACCAAGGCGCTCCGGGCTCTGAGTACTCGATAGCCACCAGCCTGGTAACATGGCCAGGAATACTCGCAGCACCACAATCCCCCCCTCTAGCAGTTGCGCTTCGCCATGTAGTAGATAATAGAGCGGTAACGTTAATGCCAACTGCACGAGACCGAGTCTCAGCAAGGCGATGATCTTGTTCTTAAGATATAAACCATGAGCAACCAGTATTAGATCCACCAGCACTAGCCAGATGAGCCCAGTGTTGGGAAGAAAAAAAGCGCTGCTCGATAAGACTAAGCTCAGCACTAACGCCAGCGCGCAGTATTGAGTCGCACTCAAACTCAAGCCTGAATGCTTATTGGCGCGCCGTCCTATGCGGTGCTTAGCCCACATTACGCGACTCTATTTGTTCTGCGCCATCAACCAGCTTGCCAGAGCCTATCAACCAGTAGCGATCAACCTCGAAAGCGGGGATCGCACGATGACTCGTAAGCAAGATCCCGCAGCCTTGCTTACTCAATTGCTGTAGTAAGTTCACCACCTTGTCGACATAGCGCTTATCAAGCCCGGCAAATGGATCATCAAGCAGTAAAATCTTAGGCTGCAAACAAACCAAAGAAGCCAGAGCGATAAGATGCTGCTGACCATAGGACAATTTATGCGGTGAGCACTTAGCCAGATGAGTTAAGCCTAAGGTGTCTAACATCTGCTCTGCACGCACTAAGGGGAGCTTGAAACGCTTTAAGCTAAATTGCAGCTCAGCGAGGACATTTTGCTCAAATAACTGACGATTTGGCCGTTGCATCAATAAACCTAAGTTAGCGCCATAAATCCCCAATTGCGGCCGCTTGCCCAGCACAGTAATAGGAAAGTTAGGGATATTGGCCTGAATACCTGCCAAGGTTTTAAGCAAACTACTTTTACCTGCGCCGTTATCACCGACTAAGGCAATGACCTCACCACTAAACAGTGACAAGCTCTGCTGGCAGTCAAACAGACAATCTTGATCGATGAATCGAAAGTGATGTGGTTGTATTTTGATGAGGCATTCGCAGCTCTCAGGTTTAAAACCAGACTTGATACCAATGACAGCGTCTTTATCCGATCCCGAGGCTAGCTTAAAAGCATTCTCTTGCCCGTCACCTGATACGCCTTTGCCTGTAGCGGTTTTCTCTGTGCAGCTCCTTGCAGCGGTTAACACTCCCTCTTTCAGCACGCCATCTTCTAAGTGCCATAGGTAGTTAACTATGCCAGCAAAAGCACTAGGGTTATGCTCAACCATGACAATTGCAACGCCCTCATCTAACAGGGACTCGAGAACACTGTGCAATTCACGTACGCCACCGTCATCGAGCTGCGCCCAAGGTTCATCAAGCAGTAATAAAGAGGGCTTAAACACCAGCTGCGCTGCCATCATAAGCCGATATTTCTGCCCTAATGACAACACCTCTACAGGCGCATCTAAACTGATGTAAAGCCCTACTCGCCTTAGTGATTGCTGAACTTTTTCAACCATCTGCTCGGCATCAACACCGAGGTTTTCTAACGCAAAAGCGATTTCTGCTCCGGCACTTTTACGCAGAATTTGTACATTGGGATCTTGCATGACTAAGCCGACCAGCAATGAGGGGGCACGATACACCTCCCCACCATGGGGTCGAGTCAGCTCTGAAGCCATCAAGTGCAATAAGCTTGATTTTCCGCATCCTGTCGGGCCGTTAATACAGTGGCATTCCCCACGATTAACCACCAAATTGAGATCATCCAAGATCTCACTTTGGTGCGAGCCATAGCCAAATTGAATCCCTTCTAGCGCTATGAGTTTCATACTTTCCCCCGAAAACCTAGATCTGCCAGTTTATGCCGACGAATACCTGACGACCCGCTTGTGGCATAAAGTCGCTTTGATAATAAAGCTCATCAAATAAGTTCGTTGCTCGAACATATAACTCTAAATTTTCATGCCAAATATTTTGGCTCAAACTTAGATCAACTAAGGTGTAATTATCTAATTGAACACCTTTGCCGTTGACTTGATCTATGATGCGCTCAGCATCTAAACGCGTCGTTAAACCAAAGGAGAAGTCATAACTCGCTTGTAAGCGAAGGTTGTGAGTTGGGCGGTATTGCAAACGCTCATTGGTAGCACGGTCTTCTGTATCTATGTAGCTATAGGCGAACGTTAATCCCAGATCATCGAAATATTGGTTAGTCATCTGTAGATCAACACCCATAAAGCGGTAGTCGCCTATATTTTGTTCTTGACCAAGATCATCTTTAGCAATGTAATCATTGGCATCAGTAACATAGCTACTAATGTCTAATTGGCTATCAAAAGGTAAAGATTGTTGTAGACCAAGTTCAAACTGGTGAGCTACCTCAGCCTTAAGATCCACATTACCGCTAGTAGCCGCATATAAATCACTAATTGATGGGTAACGTACTTTTTGTGCGATACCGGTATGAATACGGCTTGAATCTGTTACTTGATAAAATGCTGACGCTTGTGCTGAAAAGTCTGTTTCACTATTAATATCGCGATCATAATTATGTACAGCTGCGCCTAAGCTGTAACCATATTTACCGTCATCTTGATATTGATACTCAGCAGCGCCGGTATAAATAACAATGCTTTCGTCAATATCGCTTTGGCCAGCTTGCCCGCCACCAGTGCCGTTGCCACCACTTTTAACGCTAACACTGCGCAATTTGTTGGTATAAGAGAACCAATCTTGCTTTTCTACAATCACTGACGTCGTTAATACCGCGCCATAATCAAATTCATTGATAAACTGTATGTTGGTACCACTGACTTTCGAGGTACTGTCCACAATACTGTTTACATTATTCATTCTATGGTTATAAAAGTTTTCAACCATATCTGTTTGATTATAATAAACAAAGCCACGTAGAGTCTGAGCATTATTTATTTCATGCGCCGCACCTAACTGCATGCTTTGCTCGTTATAATCTTCAACTCTTGATGGCGGTTTCTTACGATCTACTGTGGGTGATAGTCCCCATTTACCATCACGTTGGCTGTAGTTAGCCATCAGTTTGGTTGAATCATTGATGAAATAACTACCTTGAGCATAATAGTTAGTTAGTTTTCTATCAGAGTTAAAACGTACGTCACCGGTTTGATTTCTAGTATCTTCAAAATCATCTGCCATTGGTGTGCCATCTGTTTCTTGATGAGTCACACTCATAATGCCTTGCCAGTTATCGCCGCTACCCGCTGCACTTAAGTCGCCATTAAAGGTATTGTCATGCGCAGCCTCTAAACGACCAGAAAGAGCCGGCGCATTATCACCTTGCTTGGTAATAATGTTGATGACACCGGCACTTCCGCCAGGCCCGTACAGCACCGAGGTAGGGCCAACCGAAACTTCAACCCGGGCGATTTGATTGGTTGGAATAACAGTGGGATCAAACTGACCATCTTCAGTGCTACTTGCAGGTACACCGTTAATTAAGAACGTAATATGGCGAGTTTTTAAACCGCGAATATCAACTCTTGGAATGCCTGCAGCCCCTGTTCTTACATAGATACCTGGTACATTTTGAAGTACTTGATCTAAGCTTTGCGCGCCTGATGCCTTAATCTCGTCAGCATCGATGCTCCAGTGAGTCGTGGCCGCTTCAGTCACAGAAGCACGTTCACCATGCACCACGATAACGTCTGTTACATCTAAAATAGGGCTTCGCTCGAGCTCATCAGCTTGAACTTGATAAGCTAAGCTCATCGCCAATGCTAATGTGGATACTTTCAGCACTTTTTGTTTCATTTTCATCTAGTTTCATCATCCTAACGATCTGTTTTTCGCTATTCTCAAAAAGCTGCGCCTATCTCTCAAGTAAATAAAATCATAAAACAAACTTAGATCGACTAATTTGAACTTTAAGGTAAGAATGGAAACTCAATGACGGACAAATTGACCCACACTTTGTGTGCAAAGGACAAAAGGGGGCACGAATGTCACAGATTAAAAAACGCACACTGGATATCGGTAATGGCTAAGTGGCTATAACTAAGGTTATTACTAAAGAATAAGGAAATGATTTCGGTTAAATCTAAACCATGCTGATAAAATAGTCAGTGGAAGCTCACACAGGTAGAGTAATCGACTTGACACTGCATGCTCAGACTATTAGTTTGTGGTAAAGATTCTTATTACCAATGTGCGATGGGTGTATCCCAATTAGAGGCAGCTCCTCTAAGCAAGCCCTAATGATATTTGTTTGGAGTACTTATTGACCATCCCCTTGCTGCCTCAAGCTATTAAGTCTTTAACCGACAAAATCAAATCCTTTACTCTTCAACCAAACAGCGACCCGATTGTGCAGCTGTCTGTGGTGGTTTCGCCGATCCCGGTGATTGCCTGGCTGGCAGCGCAAACCACTTACCCTAGAGTGTATTGGAAAGGCCGTGATACCCAGGAAGAGGTTGCAGCCATTGGCTGTTGCAAAGATTTTTTCTTTGGCGATGACGTTGATGATAGTGAACTCTCTGCTGAGTATCAAAAACAGCGGTCCCTTACCAACAATCAAGACATACGCTATTACGGTGGCGTGGCTTTTGATCGCCGCAATGAAAGCTGGCCTGAATTTGGTAAAGCACATTTTATTCTGCCGCGCATCGAGCTTCGCCGCAGTGGTAACGAATTAAAACTATTAGTTAACCTCAATTTTACCGAGCAAGCTTTCGCTCAAGAAATTGATGATGCGCTACAGTCATTGCAAGCATTAGATGCACCTAAGCCATTAGCACCACCTAACAAAGTGGCACTGATGAGCCGTAGCGATCGCCCTGATAAGTATCGTTGGAACGAATTGGTTAATCGTGTCACCCATCCTAAATTTATTGAAGACACCCCTAAAGTGGTTTTGTCTCGACTGACTCAACTTGAGATCAATGAAGTCGTTGACCCTTGGATGTTACTGGCCTGCTGGCAAGGACGTAATCCAACCAGTTTTCAGTTTGGCTTTCAGTTTAGCCCAGACAGTACTTTTATATCTTGCACCCCTGAGCGCTTATATCGCCGTCGTCAACGTGAACTATTTACCGAGGCGCTAGCGGGCACGACTGTGCGCGGGCTAAACCAAGAAGAAGACAAAGAACTGGCGCAGGCGTTACTGGATGACACTAAAAATAGCCACGAAAACCAACTTGTTAGACAGCATATCGTTAATGTTCTTAACCCACTCAGTAATTATGTCGGCGCTGATGAAACACCAACGGTATTCAAACTAAGCCACATTCAGCATCTGCACCGCTCTATTCGTGCCGAGCTAAAGCCCGGTGTGAATGACTTTCAGCTGATCCAGGCGCTGCATCCAACACCTGCCGTAGGCGGCTTGCCTAAAGAGTCGGCGATGAACTTTATTCGTCAGCAAGAAGGCTACGTTAGAGGCTGGTATGCGGGAGCATGTGGGTATTTTAATAAGCATGAAAGCGAATTTGCCGTGGCAATACGCAGTGCACTGATTGAACCAGGCCGCATCAATTTATTTGCTGGCGCTGGTATTGTTGCGGGCTCAGAAGCCGATAAAGAGTGGACCGAGCTTGAGAACAAACTCACTACGATTTTATCGATATTGACTGAGTTGTAACGCTTAATCCCTATTGCTAATCATACTCAGCACGCAGAAATTATGCTGCTGCTGAGATTTACGCTTGCTCAAATAAAAAACTGCTCTATAATTTGCGCCCCCTATATTCAGTAGGGGACGAACCACTCTGTTTAACCAAAAATTGTAAAATTATAGCGATGTTCGCTATTGCGGGTTCCCTAACCCCGCCCGATTTATTTAAAAAGGCCACAAGATGTTGATGTTAACCCCTGCACAGGTTCGCCGTGCATTACTGCTATTAGCAGGCTTTCATATTGTTATTATTTGTGCGAGTAACTACCTTGTACAACTTCCCTTTCAGATATTTGGCTTCCATACCACATGGGGTGCATTTAGCTTTCCCTTTGTCTATTTAGCTACCGATCTAACGGTTCGAATATTCGGCCAGCAAGCGGCAAGAAAAATTATCTTCCTCGCCATGGTACCTGCACTGATCATCTCTTATTTGATGGGCGTGGTGTTCCACCAAGGTAGCTTCCAAGGCGCTGAAGCACTACTTGAGTTCAACAGTTTTGTGTTCCGAATCGCTTTTGCAAGCTTCGCGGCCTATCTGGTTGGGCAGCTGATGGATATTTTTGTTTTTGCCAAGCTCAGAGAGACCAAGTCTTGGTGGGTTGCACCTTCAGCATCTACCATAGTCGGCAACCTGATAGACACTATCGTGTTCTTCGGCCTAGCCTTCTACGCTTCAACTGACGAGTTTATGGCAACACACTGGCCAGAAATCGCCACTGTGGATTACGGATTTAAGCTAATTGTTAGTTTAGGCCTGTTCTTGCCCGTATACGGTCTGTTATTAAAGTTCTTACAAGATAAGATCTTACAAGATTCGGCTCGCAAAACCGCCAGCTAACGGCAGTTAACGCTTAACAACAACTGGACTGACCTGTTATAATTTCGCCAATTCGTTCACCTTTCAGCCAATGGTTTGGTTGTATTACAGGGTGAACTGGCGAAGTTATTGAGAGTTAGAAATGTACACCATTGAAATTGAAGCCGTAACTGAGTTTACGCCTGAAGTGCTTGAGCTGATCCAGACTGTCTATTCTGCCATTCCTGAATTTGAACAAGGTTACGCTAGCCAAGAGATCAGCCAGCGCCTGCTTGCTGGCCCTGCGTTATTGCTTGTTGCTAAAGTCGAAGGTGAAATTGCCGGTTTTAAACTTGGCTACCAAACTGAAGACCAGGTATTTTACAGCTGGCTAGGTGGAGTAACACCTGATTTTCGTGGTCTAGGTTTAGCTAAGAGCTTACTTGAGTATCAAGAACGCTGGGCGACTGAGCAAGGCTATCAACGTATCGACGTTAAAACCCGTAACTGCTTCCCTAGCATGCTAAACATGCTGATCAGTAATCAATATCAGATCACCGCTATGGTTAGCGATGCTCAAAATCACAGCCAGAATAAGCTGCACTTACAAAAGCATTTTTAATACTGCTGGGTATAACTGTTAGTGAAATAAGTGAGTAAATTGGCTAAAAGTGCGTAATAAAACTTGCAAACCCAAATGAGAATGATTATTGTTAACTTGCGTTCCAAAACTCGGATTAACACATAAAGTTCTCATCATCTTTATCTGCAATAGAGTTTTATTAAGCACGACATTGCTCACACACTCTTTGTGGCCAGGATTATTTCCTGGCTATTTTTTTGAGTTAAGTTCAAAGAAATACATATTTCAGTCTGAAACTGAGTGGGTTTTCAATGTAAATAACGAAAGCTAAAGCACTGTTTTAAATCAAGTAATATTTATTTTTGAAATAATTACGATTTGATTGGTTATTGTACTTGCAAGATCAAATGATAATGATTACTATTTGCATGCGTTCCGAAACTCGCTAATACTTAAAGGCATCTCATCTCCTTAAAGTTTGAGTTTTATTAAGCACGACATTGCTCACACACTCTTTGTGGCCAGGATTATTTCCTGGCTATTTTTTTATCTGTCATTCAGTTGTGCTGAGATTAATACCTGCATGTAGGCAAGCGACACCGCATTGGCCATACTCTTTAAAAGGCCCTGTTCAAGCGTTCTACTGAAACACTCTTGTTTAAGAGCTCTGAGCAAGAGCTCTTGTTTAAGCGATCTGATTAAGCAGCTAGTCTTTCGACATATCGCTATGCTTACCGCTAAACTGCAAGCCTTCATAGGGAGTATTACTCTGGTCTTCGATGGCCTTATGGTACAAACCAATAGTAAACAAGCTACCCTTGCCTACTGTAGAGCTCACCTCAATGGTGCCACCAATACGCTTAATAATGCCGTAACTCAGCGATAAGCCTAATCCAGTACCATCTTTACGCGTGGTGTAAAAAGGGTCGAAAATACGGTTAAGCTCTTCCTCTGGAATACCCTTACCTTCATCTTCGACTTCAATTTTCACTCCAACTGGCTCGCCATGCTGCACCCAGTCATAGGTACGGATCCAGATTTGGCCTTTACCGTTCATTGCATGGGCGGCGTTTACCACGAGATTAATAAGCACTTGCAGCAGTTGCGGGCGGTTCACCTGAATGGGATAACTCGCATTGAGTTCTTGGTTAAGCACCACTTGCTGCTTTTGAATCGAGTGGCGCACTAATACCAGCATCTCTTCGATAATGGGGGTGATCTGGTGCATCTCTAACGGGGCGTTAAACTCCCCTGGACGGCTGTATTGCAACAAGCTGCGGATAATGGTGCTAATACGACCCACTTGCTGGATCACTAGCTCAATCTCTTCTTCAACGTCATCAGCTCTATCGCCTAGCTCGTATTTAAGCAATTCCATATTGCCTAAGATCACCGCTGTCGGGTTATTGATCTCATGAGCAATACCCGCTGTAAGCTCACCCAACGCGGTCAATTTTTCATTGATCACTAACTGTTGTCGAGTCTCATTAAGCAGTGCCACATTAGCTTGTAGCTCTTCAGTTTTTTCTTGCAAGCTGCGAGTACGCTCTTCAACTTTAACTTCTAACTGCTCGGCTGCGGCTTGAATTTGGGTGTTGCGTCGCTGCAGAAGATCCAGCATGCGATCAAACTGCTCTGCGAGGTTAGACAGCTCATTGCCACTGTCTAGACCCAATGATCCTATGCGTAAATTACGACCCGATTGCACCGCTTTTACCACATGGTGAATACGCTCTATCGGTTGCAATAAGCTGTAGGCACCGCGATAAACCAGCCAACCAGAGACCAGCAACACCAACATCAAGATAGTCCCGAGCTCAATAATGTTAAGCAGGTAATTATGGATAAACGGCGACTCAGAAAATCCGGTATAGATCATACCGATACGTTTACCGTTAATATCTTCTAGTGGTGAATAGGCTGAAATAAACCAATCGTTGAAAACAAATGCTCTATCGACCCAGAGTAGGCCTTGATTAAGCACCTTTTCGCGCACTTCAGATGACACCAAACTGCCGAGTGCTCGACCTTGTTTGTCATCCCCTTGAGGGAAGAAATGCAGCGGAACGTTGGTACTGATGCGGATATTATCGAGGAAGATGGTGACTGTACCGATTGAGCGTTCTGGTAATGTGCCCTTGTCGTACACTAAGTCGCGAATGTGATCGACGATACGGGTGTCACGGTTAAGCATGATACCGCCATCTAAATACCAGGAAACGTTGCCATTGGTATCAGCAACGGGCAGCAAGCTTCTGCTTAACAGGCCACGTTTTTCTAAATGTTTACTGGGTTCTTGTGCCCGCAATGTCTTCATTACAGTCACTTGGGCTCTGTCGGCGAGTTCAGGGTCTATGCGGGCTAAACGGCTTGGTTCGAGTACCATTAAGCCAGAGAAAGGTGCCACGCCTTCGATGTGGGGAAGCATCTGCCTTAAATCGGGATCGGCCGCGGCTTCAGACACACTAATCAGCCGTAAAAAATCTAAGTTAAGATCTTTTTTGGCCTGGTCTAAAACCTGCTGCAGATTATTGCGCTGTTGCTTGGAGTCATTACCAATTTGGCGAAAATCATTCTGAAACGGCCAGGACTCCATCACCAACTCAAGCTGTTTTTCTTGATTATCCTGGACGGTAATTAGAGTGCTGTTTGCCACGGTCAAATCGGCTTTGACCTTCATAAACAGCTGCTTACCTGTGTAGCTTATATTCCAATATATGGTAATAAAAACCAAACTGACTAAGGTTAGCAAGATAGGCAACAAGGTTAAAATCAAGATGCGATAACGCACCTTAGCCTGCATTTGCTGCCAACTCACACCAAACATATTGGAAAAAAACGACACAGCTACTCCCCTAGAGCGATCTCATTGTTATTGTTATTCTTCTTTATCGGCTTCGCCGCCGAACCACTCTTTGTATTTTCTATCTAGCGTCTTACGTGACACACCTAAATCGCGCGCGGCGGCTGATTTATTACCACCATGCACATCAACAACACGTGTCACATGGTCACGCTCAACGTCTTTAAGCGCCCATTGTAATGGATAACCCGACTCAACCAGCATTTCAGCCTTAGGTTGTGCTTTCCAGTACTCGGCGGGTGGCTTACCTAACAAAATGCAGCGTTCAATCATATTGCGCAATTCACGAATATTACCTGGCCATTCGTGTTGTTGCAGCTTTAATAGGTCTTCATGACTCCAGACCACCTCTTTTACCCCCAACTCTGCTGCCAACTGGCAAGTAAAGTGATGGGTTAGCTCAACGATATCTTCAGGGCGATCGCGCAGTGGCGGGATCACGATATCGAGCACGTTAAGACGGTAGTACAGGTCACGTCTAAAGTTGCCGGCTTCAACTTCTTCCGACAATTTACGGTTAGTTGCCGCCAACACGCGCACATCGATATTAATTTCTTTTTCGCTACCCACTGGACGAATGGTGCGTTGCTCAAGTACGCGCAATAATGCCGTTTGCATCTTAAGTGGCATTTCACCGATTTCGTCGAGGAAAATTGTACCACCTGAGGCAAAGCTAAATAAGCCTTCTCTGTTACCTTTTGCACCGGTAAATGCGCCCGCTGAATGACCAAACAGCTCACTTTCTAATAGCTCTGGTGCAATCGCGCCACAGTTAACGGGCACAAATGGCCCCTGGCGACCACTAAGAATATGCAACTGTCTGGCGACCAGCTCTTTACCCGTACCCGATTCGCCCTCAATCAACACCACGGCGTTGGTTGGTGCGACGCGTTCGATAATATGCTTCACTTCCGTCATCGCATCGCTTTGACCAATGATGGTCGAGGATTGGTTAAATGACACCTCTCGACGCAGCATCAGATTTTCACGCTTAAGCAAGCGACGTTCAATACAGCGGTCAACCGCCTTCATCATCTGCTCTAAATGGAAAGGCTTCATAATGAAATCAGACGCGCCAGCTCGTAGTGCCTTGATCGCCACATCCATATCGGCATAGCCCGTCATAAAGATGATATCAGAGCGGCGTTCTTGATCGTTGAGCGCCTCATGCCATTCAATACCTGAACGACCGGGTAGACGAATATCAACAATTAACAGATCAAAATGACAGCGCGAACGCAGTTGCTCAGCATCTTCGACGCTGGACGCGGTTTCGACTAAAGCAAACTTTTTAGCAAGCGCTTTCTTTAAAAAGCTGCGCATGCCGGGTTCATCATCAACGATCAGTACAGATACTGCAGAAGGAAGTGGCTTCATATTATTTATTCTCTGTCCCACCTTGTCTGGCCGAGGGACAATTTGACTCATTATGCATCAAGTCTAACATCTAACCCGTTCAAATAGGTCACTATGAACCATGTAATCGCGATCTTGGGACATAATGTCTGTGCTTTTTTTGCCATCAACGCGACCAAGATCACACATGAGTTACAAATGTGAACTGAAATAACGCAAACCAAGCATGGCATCAAACTTGCTTTTAAGTCGATTGAATTCGATTTCAATCAGGTGCTCAGGTATCGAGTAGCCCATTTTATTTTCCAAGGAGTAAAAATGCTAAACCTTAAACGCGTTATTGGTCTTGCGGTTACCGCTGCGCTATTTGTTGGTATGCCAGCTCAAGCTAACGAAGTCATTAAGCTTGCTACCACGACTAGTACTGAAAACTCAGGTCTACTGAAGAATTTATTACCCAAATTTGAAGCTGAAACAGGCTACCAAGTACAAGTTATTGCAACAGGTACCGGCAAAGCCCTTAAGCTTGCTCGCCAGGGTGACGTGGACGTTGTGATGACTCATGCGCCAGGCGCTGAAGCAAAATTCGTTGAAGAGGGTTACGGCCGTCTACCACGTGGCATTATGGAAAATGACTTCGTAGTGCTAGGCCCAAAGAACGATCCTGCTCAAATTCGTTCAAGCAAAACCGCTGAAGAAGCCTTTGCTAAAATCGCTAAATCAGGTGTACCTTTTATCTCACGTGGTGACAACTCCGGCACCAACATGAAAGAGCTGCTTATTTGGAAGAATGCTAATATTACTCCAGAATTCAAAGGTTACACTGCAGTTGGTCAAGGTATGGGCAAAACGCTACTAATGGCTAGCGAATTAGAAGGTTATACACTATCTGACCGTGGCACTTTTGTTGCTTATTCAGGTAAAATAGATCTAGCAGTAGATTTTGATGGCGGTAAAGCACTGGCTAACCCATACCAAATCATACTCATCAGTGAAGCTAAGTACCCAACACTAAACCACAAGGGTGCTAAAGCATTGAGCGACTGGCTGATCGGCGCTGAAGCGCAAGGCATGATCAACAATTATAAAGTTCAGGGAGAACAATTGTTCAAGGCAACATATAGCGAATGAATGAAGGCTGGTTAGCCCTTATACAGCAGGCATTAAGCCTGCTGTTTTCATTGGACCCAGAAGTGTGGTCCATTATAGCTGTTTCTTTTTCAGTCTCATTTGCGGCTTTAGCGATCACGCTATTGCCTTCTATGGTGCTGGGCTTTCTGTTGGCCTTTACTCGCTTTCCTGGCCGCTGGTTAGTCACCAATCTAATCCAAACCTTGCAATCTATTCCAACAGTTGTCATCGGCCTGCTGGTCTATCTGCTGCTAACCCGCATGGGTCCCCTTGGCGATCTCAAATGGCTGTTCACCCAAAAAGGCATGATTTTAGGCCAGATGCTAATTTGCGCTCCAGTATTAGTTGCCATGAGCCAAGCGGCTTTTACCAGTGTCGATCGCCGTGCATGGGAAACCTCTCGAACACTAGGTGCACCAGCATTAAGTGCCATCTGGGCAGTCTGCAGAGAACTTAAAGTTCCACTATTATTAGCTATTGTTGCCGCGTTTAGTCGTATATTGACTGAAATTGGTTGTTCGATGATGGTCGGCGGCAATATTGCTGGCGTCACACGTAATATTCCCACCGCAATTGCACTGGAAACCAGTAAAGGTGACTTTGCCCAAGCGATTGCACTCGGACTTGTACTACTCGTTCTAGCACTCATTTTAAACTTTGCTCTAGGTACACTTAGAGGCAAAGCCGAGCCGAGGAGTCATTAAACAAATGGCATCTATCATGGCAGCGAAAACAGCAAGCAATAATACAAAAGCGGGTGCGAGGATTATTGCACAGGATCTTGAGATGCATTTTGAAGGCAAGCATCTGTTTAGCGCTGCTAAATTAGTGTTTGAACAAAACCGAGTCATTCATCTACAAGGTGACAACGGCTGCGGTAAAACCACCTTGATGAAATTGCTCGCAGGCTTTATTCAGCCAACATCGGGGACGATTCAAGCCCAAGGCTTTAGCATTGCCCCCTGGTGGCGTAGCAACTCTATCACCGGCAAGGCCATTTATTTGCACCAGCACCCTTACTTGTTTGAAGGTAGCGTGTTGTATAACTTGACCTACCCGTTAAGATTCTTACACGCAGATACACAGCTTCTCAAAGCTCGAACCGAGCAAGCGATCGACAAAGCGCAATTGCGCCACCTGTTGACCCAAGCCGCTTCTAGCCTGTCTGGCGGAGAAAAGCAGCGCTTAGCGATTGCTAGAGCTTGGATTATCCAGCCCAAGCTACTGATGCTAGATGAACCGACCTCTAATATGGATAAACACTCGCAACATTTAGTTTTGCAGATGATTAGCGACTTAAAACAGCAGGGAACTGGCATGTTAATTAGTAGCCATCAGACTTGTATGTTAACCAAAGTATGCGATCATGCTTGGCTGATTAGCGATAAAACCATTACCACCGATACACTTTGCGCTCTTAAAAGCAGTAATGATGCGCAGGCTGAGTTTTCAGCTAATTTGAACGTATCGCTTGGGTAACTTAAATGAGCAAGTTTTAAGTAAAACTGCAATAAACAATAGGGTAACAGTGATGACAGCACGAGTTGATGCAGTAATCCTTGCTGGCGGTATGGCCAGACGCATGGGTGGAAACGACAAAGGTTTAGTCGAGCTAGAAAATCAGCCGATGATTAAACATGCTATTGATCGGATAAAACCTCAAGTTAAGGAGATCCTGATCAACGCAAATCGAAACCAAAACCGTTATTCTGAGTTTGGTTTTAAAGTGATCAGTGACCAAGATAGCGGCTATTTAGGCCCACTAGCTGGCATGATCACCGCAATGAGCAATACCGATGCAGAATATTTACTGGTCGTTCCTTGCGATTGCCCACTGTTACCAACAGATTTAGTCGCTAGAATGCTAGCGAAATTAACGGCTGAAGATGCCGAGCTCGCTGTGGCGAGTGACGGTAAACGCGAGCAACCTGTCGTCATGCTGCTCAAGCCAAGTTTACGTGCATCCATGAAAGCATTTTTAGATGCTGGCGAACGCAAAATCGATTTTTGGTACGCCAAGCATCACTATGTGGTCACCGAGTTTTCAGATCAGCCAAATGCATTTGTAAACGTGAACACACCAGAACAAAAACAGCAGCTAGGTGAAGCCATAGCTAATGAAAAAAATCACTAGAGGTGTAAATGAGCATACCTTTTACTAATCCGTTATCGATTCCTGTACTCGGATTCTGCGCCTACAGTGGCACAGGCAAGACCACATTGTTAAAGCAATTAATCCCTGAGCTTAATCGCCGAGGTGTGCGACTCGCAGTCATTAAGCATGCTCATCATAACTTCGACGTCGATATTCCAGGTAAAGACAGCTATGAAATGCGCAAAGCAGGCGCAAAGCAGATGCTGGTTGCCTCTCATGTACGCTGGGCGTTAATGACTGAAGACGCCAAAGACGGCGACCCTGAGCTACCACATTTGCTGAAACAGATTGAAGCCGACAAGGTTGATATCGTCCTCGTTGAAGGTTTTAAAAAGCTCGAACTGCCTAAAATTGAACTGCACCGCGCCGCTCATGGCAAGCCTTTCATCCATACCAATGATGATAATATTCAAGCCATTGCCTGCTGTGATGACACAGAATTACCCAGCGAACTACGCCGCTTAGACATCAATAATATTGAGCAAATCGCTGACTATGTGGGTGAGTACATTGCCGCATGGAAGCCATGCCCGGTTGATTTGCCGATGGCGCCAACCTGTGGCTGCGAGTTAGATAACAGCAGCACGCTGTCAGTGCGACAAGGTATCGATAAGATTTTATCTTACGTTAAGCCGGTAACCGCAACTGAAGCGGTTGAGCTTGATGAACTAGAGAACCGTATCCTTGCAAGCGACGCCATTTCACCTGTCGATGTGCCACAGCACACCAACTCAGCAATGGACGGTTACGCCTTTAAACTGAGTGATGACAGCAGCGCAGCGTACAAGATGGTTGGCGAAGTGATGGCTGGCCACGCTTACAACGGCACCATTGCCGCTGGCGAAGCCGTGCGCATTATGACAGGCGCACCATTGCCAGCAGGAGCAGACACGATTCAGCTACGCGAGCTTGCCAACGAGCAAGATGGCGAAGTGCGTTTTGAAGGTGAAATGAGCCTAGGCCAGCACGTACGCCAAGCGGGTGAAGACATTGCTCAAGGTGCAACAGCCCTTGCAGCCCACACTCGCTTGCACGCTGCAGAGCAAGGTTTACTCGCCTCACTTGGCTTTGGTGAGTTACCGGTATTTAAACGTCCAAAAGTTGCCGTGTTCTCAACTGGCGATGAAGTTTGCCAGCCAGGGGAGCCATTAAAGGCTAACTGCATATTCGATTCTAACCGCTACACCATCAAGTCGATGGCGAAAAAGCTAGGTTGTGAAGTGATCGATTTAGGCATTATTCAAGATTCAGAAGCGGCACTGGCGCAAGCGTTAAAAGATGGCGCCGCGCAGGCAGATATTGTGATCAGTTCAGGCGGTGTATCAGTCGGCGACGCCGATTATATTAAAACCGTACTTGAACAGGTCGGACAAATTAACTTCTGGCGCATCAATATGCGTCCGGGTCGCCCACTAGCCTTTGGCCAAATCGACGATAGCTTATTCTTCGGTTTACCGGGTAACCCAGTAGCAGTAATGGTGTCGTTCTTACAATTTGTACAGCCAGCAATTCGTAAGCTTGCAGGCGAGCAAAACTGGGCACCGGCTATGGTACCCGCGATTACCGACAAACCGCTGCGCAGCCGTACTGGCCGAACAGAGTTTACCCGCGGCATCTATCATTTAGCTGCTGACGGCAAGTTACATGTAACCACAACAGGTGCTCAGGGCTCAGGGATGCTTAGCTCAATGGTAAAAGGAAACTGTCTCATCGTAATAGGCGAGAAAGATGACCAGTTAAATCCAGGTGACACAGTTTATATTCAACCTTTTGCCGACCTTCTATAGAGGTCATGTAGGTAGTTAGTATGAGTTTAATCGTTGACACTTTTGGTCGCACGGTAGAATACCTGCGCCTATCAGTCACTGATCGCTGTGATTTTCGCTGCGTGTACTGCATGAGCGAAGATCCCTGCTTTTTAGGCAGAGAGCATGTGTTAAGTCTGGAAGAATTAGCTTGGGTTGCCCAAGCTTTTACCGAACTTGGCGTAAAGAAAATCCGCTTAACCGGCGGTGAGCCGTTAGTGCGCACCGACTGCGATCAGCTAGTGAAGCTATTAGGTAAGTTACCTGGGCTTGAAGAGTTGTCGATGACAACCAACGGCTCGCGTTTAACCCGCTTCGCGGCAGAGATGCATGATTCAGGGTTAAACCGACTCAACATCAGCCTAGATACGCTAAAGCCGGATCTATTTACCACGCTGACCCGTAACGGCAAAGTTGACCGCGTTATCGCGGGTATCGACGCCGCCATTGCAGCGGGCTTTAAAAAGATTAAGATCAACGCGGTGATTTTGCGTGGTCAAAACGATGATGAAGTCTTAGATTTAATCGAGTTTTGCCGCGAGCGAGACCTAGATATCGCCTTTATCGAAGAGATGCCGCTTGGCGTTATCGACGAGCGCAAGCGCAGCCGCCATTGCAGCAGTAAAGAGATCCAGGACATTATCACCGAGCGTTACCCGCTTATCGCCTCAAACCGCCGTACAGGTGGACCTGCGCGTTACTTCACCATGCCCGGCAGCGACATCCACGTAGGCTTTATCTCGCCACACAGCAACAACTTTTGCCACGAATGTAACCGCGTCCGCGTCACCGTAGAGGGCAAACTGTTACTCTGCTTAGGCAACGAAAACTCGGTCGACTTAAAAGCGATTGTACGCGAGTTCCCCGGTGACATCGAAAAGCTTAAAGTAGCGATTCTAGACGGCATCCAACACAAGCCAAAAGAACACCATTTTGACCCAAATGGCGAAACCCAGATCCTGCGGTTTATGAATGCAACAGGTGGTTAACTGTTGCTTGAACAGTTTTGTCGCTTGTTGGTGGTTGCTGTAATCACAGTGTTTGACTGTTAATTCATGTGCCATATACACAAAACCCGACGTCACTGTCGGGTTTTGTTTTTTTGGGCTTCTAACAATTTGTTATGCGAACTGTTCAAGTATCCCTGACAAATCTACAAATCTAATATTCAAATCATCATTGTGTTCCAATGCAATTTTCAGCTCGTTTTCGTCGTACATAATAGAATTAGCTTGAATAGAACCAGTCCAAGATTTCATTAATAACACTTCAGAAGTTGGAGTATCAATCTCCCACCACTTCTCGACAAATTTATTTAAAAAGTTCACGAGTGATTTTAATGCGATTAAGGAGTCTTCAGGCGAGTAATCAGAGGGGCTAAGTGCCATATTTGTAATATGGCATTTTTCATTAGAATCAGAGCATTCCGCTTTATGATAGTAAGCAATAGCATCATCTCCTAGCGAAGTTACTACATTTTTTTGTATGACTTTAATTTTTGGATGCACTAATTGATTACGCTGTTCAATTAACTTTTTAACTATTTGTGTTTCACTTTCTCCCCTTGGCAAAGAAATATCTCTATGCCATTGAAGAATAAAATCAAATTTGTCTAGCGTCGAAAATCGGTCCACTTGAGTACTAATTTGAGAACTTACCTCAACAGACTTTAAAAATGAGTTTGCAGCAGCTTCTAGTGCGTAATGTACAGATAATATCGAGGATGTAGATAAAGCCCGACGAACATGCAAATTTCTTTCTGATGATGCTAAGTCATGAAGTAAAACAGCATCGGAAAATATTGAGAAAAATCTATTCTCTGTAATTTCCACTGAACGTTTCATAATACCTCCTTTACGCTCAACAACGATTTATAGGCTTATCATTCTTATTTTACAATATAAACCATTGTTTACACTATATAAACATCAAACCATTTTAGGTATTATTTATGCCTACAGGAATAGCAATGCCCCTAACTTAACTATGGCAACTTTAGTCCCTAATATTGTTATTTATTTCTGCCTGAACTGGATGCAACGAATGGCTTGCAGCCGGCGTATGTGCAGATACTTCTTAGGCACGCTGCAAGTACATCCATGTAAGCTCTAAGATGGCATCCATGCCATCAAAGGCCTAAGCCGCATCTACACCGAGTTTAAAAAGCCAAATACTTGACCTTTTTAATAAAGTGTAAAAAGCATAGAGATACATTATTCAAATCCAAAACTTAAAAACGCCAACTCAAAGCTTTAATCTGCTCAATAGGAGAGGGCCTATTCTGACTGTCTAAAAACCGGCTAATCTTATTAGTAATCTGCTCCGGTGAATTATGAAAATAATACCCGTTTCGGTTTTCGTCCCACTCCCACACTATTTGCTCTAATTCTGATTTTGACATTCCCCATTCGGTTAACATTTGGATATGATCTGAGAGTACATTCTGCTGATTTGTTAATGTGTCCATATTGCTCTCCATAATAGTATTTTTCTTAACGAACACATTCAGGTTCTCATAATAAAAAATGAAACGCAATATACGTAAGCAACTGATTTAGTTGACACTTACAGCTATATTAAATTTAAAAACAGTGTCAACTAAATCAAGATAAACCTACTAAAAAATAAGTATTATGTTCGCTCCTAATTGCATCTTAAAATACGAAAACAACGACTATTCAGAGAGTACAGAAAACACCTGATCCCCATCGAAGTTGCCGAAATACGGAAATGAAAATGCCGTGGAACCATCATGGATGATGGTTCAGGCTCAGCGGGACATGGATGTCCCATCTGAGCCGTTAGGCGATTTTTATTGGAGTATGAGGATCAACAACTTCGTCGGGGCGGCAGGGGTGATCCAAGAGGGGATTGCTGTTGATCCCCTTTTGGCCGTGTGTGAGCTGGAAGCTCACGACTTTAGTTGTTAGACGAAGTCTAACTTAGAAGTCAGGCGCAGCCTGATGCACTACCAATGTGAAGCGAAGCACCACGACCTTTATCAAGCGCAGATTGAAATCCACCATCTGTGGTTCCAATGACCTGCGGTCAGCGTATGTGCAGACACTGCCGCGACACGCTGCAAGTCCATCCATGGAAGCTCGACCATGACGTCCATGTCATGGGCGGTCACGGCCGCATCTGCACTGGGTTCGAAAAGCACAACCTTTCAACCTCTGCGTTAGACCTATAAAAAGACAAAGAAAAAACAAAGACACTGCAAGACCAACAACGACTCAAAGGTTACAGAAAACGCCAACTCCCCATCGGAGTTGCCGAAATACGGAAATGAAAATGCCGTGGAGCCATCATGGATGATGGCTCAGGCTCAGCGGGACATGGATGTCCCATCTGAGCCGTTAGGCGATTTTTATTGGAGTATGAGGATCAACAACTTCGTCGGGGCGGCAGGGGTGATCCAAGAGGGGATTGCTGTTGATCCCCTCTTGGCCGTGTGTGAGCTGGAAGCTCACGACTTTAGTTGTTAGACGAAGTCTAACTTAGAAGTCAGGCGCAGCCTGATAGATTAAGCAAAAACGAGCAAGAGTCTCGCTACTCAAACATCTGATGACTCTTAATCAAAGTACAAGACGGATCATCTTCGCGCTTATTGATATTAACCAATTGGTAAGACGCTTTAATCTCTTTACCAATTTGCTGGTTTACCGATTCAACACCATTCGCCTCAACAGCTTTTAGGTAAGCCTGCATTAATTCACGGTCATTCTGAATGATCAAAAAAATTTCGTTAGATAACTTCTTATTTAGCTTCTGCACAGCCAATTGAGCAATTTCTTTAGGTAACATGATTGTTCTCTGCAAGTATCAGCTAGGTCGCTGATTTCATACTTATTAAGCGACTATACATCGAAAAATATGAAATTGTTTAACGAGTAAACCTGAAGCTAACAAAAACACCGATTCCCCATCGAAGTTGCCGAAATACGTTGAAGAAATACGTTGAAGAAATAGTCGTAATGCCCACACGGATGTGGGCATAGCTTTCGCGGGACAGGCCGTTCCTAGGCATCCATGCCTTCACGGCATTTGTGAATCCATTCACATCAGATGTCCCATCGGAAGCGTTAGGCTATTTCGAATAAGTACGAGGCCCGTATCTAATGCATGTAACTTCGTAGGGGCGGCTCGGGAGATGCAAGAGGGGGAAGCTGTTGTCCCCCTTTTGCCCAAGTGTGAGCTGGAAGCTCACGACCTTTATCAAACGAAGTTTGATGCATTACCAATGTGGAGCGAAGCGCCACGACTTAAGTTGTTAGACGAAGTCTAACTTAAAAGTCAGGTGCAGTCTGATGCACTAAAAAGTGGTAAATGACGGTACACCCACCGTTAGCATAATTTGTGGTTACACCCACTTGCAGATACACTTATCAGATACCCTAGACAAAACAAAAAGCTGAATTCCCAACATGGCTTTCTCTCGCAAAAAGTGGAACACCATCATCATCCTCGCATCTATTTTGATGATTTCAGTGCTTACCGTCATTGACGATAACAGCAAAATAACGCCACTGCAGACTCAGGCACTCTTCGACAAAGCTGCGCCGCTATCCCAGTTACAATACGGTGAGCTTTGGCTGCAAAAACGCCAGTCTGGTTGGCAATGTAGCAGCGAAGTGCTCAACTGTTTAGAGTGGTCTAATGCGTGGGAACAAGTGCATATCTCGGCACTCACCGATAATCCTGAAACTTCAGGCGAGCCTATAGAGCTGGTGATCCAGGTCGATGACCTGATTGATGCACAGCTGTGGATTTTATTTAGTGAGCAAGGCTTGCTAAAGTCACCTGCTGGGAATTGGTATCAGATCCCAGCAAGTTTACGTGAAAGCTTAATCCCTATTGTTCGTGCTCAAGCAAACTAAGCTAGTAATTTAGGCTAGCAAGCTAAGTGCGTAATATAGGCTCTAATCCTGAACGTAAAGTAAGTTCGTCGTATCGCGGAATTCAAGCCATCACTAAATAACCATAAAAGAGAGAATACATGCCGGAACTCCCCGAAGTTGAAGTCACCAGGCAAGGTGTATCGCCTTACCTTATTGGTAATGAAGTGACTGACTTAATCATCCGTAACCCTTCACTTAGATGGCCAGTCCCCGACATTGCTAAGCAGATTATCGGCCAGACCATTCGTAATGTACGCCGCCGTGCTAAGTATCTGCTGATTGATACGGATGCGGGAACCACCATAGTGCATTTAGGCATGTCGGGTAGCCTTCGTATTCTGCCCGCCTCCACGCCAGTGGAAAAGCATGATCATATTGATCTGGTGCTCGCGAGCGGTAAAGCCCTGCGCTTTAATGACCCAAGGCGCTTTGGTGCTTGGCTATGGTGTGAACTGCCAGAGCAAGCCCATCCATTACTGTCAAAACTGGGCCCAGAGCCACTCACTGACGCCTTTAATGCCCCTTACCTGCTTGAGGCTTTAGCCAATAAGAAGAAGGCCATAAAACTGTGTTTAATGGACAATCATATCGTGGTTGGCGTGGGTAATATTTACGCGAATGAGGCGCTGTTTGCCGCAGGCATTCATCCACAGACTGAAGCTGGCAAAGTCGATGCAGAGCGTATTACTATTTTGGTTAGCGAAGTGAAACAGATCTTGGCAAGGGCGATAGAGCAAGGTGGTACGACTTTAAAAGACTTTACTAATGCCGATGGCAAACCGGGCTACTTTGCGCAAAAGCTGCATGTTTATGGGCGTGGCGGCGAGACCTGCACTCAGTGCGGACATATGCTGAGTGAAATAAAGCTTGGCCAGCGGGCGACGGTTTTCTGTAGCCTTTGCCAAAAGCTTTAAAAGAAGGTACGAGAGCGTTCGCAAGCTCACTTCTAGGACCTAGGTTCTAGGACGGGCTGCGCCCTGCGAGGAAAAGCAAATGCAAAAGCCAAAACCGTAGCTTTGGCTTTGCTTAGCTTTTACGGCTTTTCCATCTTGACTTGTACCGTCTTAGCTTTTCCTAGGACCTTTTTAAACCGTCTTAGCCTTTCCGTAGGTCGGCATTTAGGCCGACAAATCCTATATAAACCAGAATTGATGGGCTAAAGCCCTACCTACAGAAGAACATACATGCTCTTCTGTCTAAGCATTTCGTAGGTCGGCATTTAGGCCGACAAATCCTTTACATAAACCAAGCTTGATGGGCTAAATCCCAACCTACAGAAGAACAGATATACTCTGCCGTCTAAGCGTTTTGTAGGTCGGCATTTATGCCGACAAATCCTATATAAAACAGAATTGATGGGCTAAAGCCCAACCTACAGAAGAACATACATTCTCTTGCACCTATGCTTTTCCGTCTTAGCTTTTCCTAGGACCTAGGACCTAAGCTCTAAATCCTAGGACCTGTCTTTCCTAGGACCTAGAACCAAAGATCAATCCATCCACCGCCCTGGCGTCGGGGTGAAATACTGATAACGTCTATCTGGCTCGGCGCATGTCGGTAGCAAATTATCTTTGCTTAACAATACCCAATCATCGCGATGAGCGACGCCCATGCTTTTCGCACCAGTAAAATCAAAACAGTTAAGCTGTTGATGATCGCCGACTAAGATAAAGCGCTTATCGCCTTCATGCATCCACTGCCATGCATTTCGCTCTTGCTGCTCAAGCGGGGCAAGGTAGCTAAAGTGGGTAATATCAACAGGAGAGAACAAGATAAACTGTTCTTTAAATTTAACTAAGCCAAGTTGACCATCTGGGCCTATCGCCTTAGCAGCGTTAGCCATTAAGGCTTGCGGCGTACGCATAGGCTCTAAAATGCTATAACCCCATGTGCTCATCACAATCCATGTCAGCGCTAGGCTAATCCCCATTCTCACCATGGCTTGTGAGCGGCGCAGCGTAATGAGCACAGCAAACCAGATAAAACCAACCGTCAGCAACAGATAGCCCATATGCGTTAAGTCAGCCGAATAATCGGCCATCGCCTTAACAACGACGGGATGATGAATTAGCGCCAAAATACCCGCTGTGGTAAACACTAAGCCAAGCAACCAAAGTAAGCCTGTTAGGCCCCACTCAAACCAACGCTTAGGCTCTGTACCTGTAATAATCGCCGATAACGCGAGTGCGAGCATTGGCAGTGCAGGCAAGATATACACGCCTCGCTTACCCGGACTGATACTGAAGAACACGATTACGAGTACTACCCAGACCAACAATATGGCAATGGTAGGCTCGGCTTTAACCTTGGCGACAAAGCGTTGCCAGTGAGCCACTATCAATAGCGGCAACGGGAACCACATTACAGGTATCACACTCATCAAGAAGTAATACCAAGGCTCAATATGGTGCCAAGCATTAACGTATCGCTCACCGGTTTGCTTAAACAAAATATTGTTTTGATACTGAATTAGCTCCGGGGTGCCTTGGCTTTGAACAATCAGCACCATAGGCACCAGCCAACAGGCAATCACCGCCAACATGGCCAATGGCCCTGCCAGGCACCACCATTTAAGGCGGCCTTTAAACAGATCTTTTTGGATCAGCGCATAAGCGATAATCGGGATAAGCATAAGTAGTGGTAAGAAACCCACACCTTTGGTAATAACCCCTAGCCCCATAAATGCCCAGCCAGCAAAATACCAGCGCCAATGAGGCCCCGTCATAAAGTGACGCAGCAAACCATAACAGCCCAAGGTGATCCAACACATCACCATGGCATCGATTTGCGCGTTTTTACTCTGAATTAAAAACTGCGGTGCCAACATCAACAGCAGAGCGGCATTACGGCCGACACGTACATTCCACAGTCTTGAACCTAGGTCATAAACGAGGAATAGTGTTAAAAACCCTGCTAATGCATTGGGTAGCAAGAAGGCGACTTTTAAGCTGCCTGTCAAGCCATAAAACAGCGCGATTGCCCACATAAATACGGGCGGTTTATCAGGGTAAAACTCCCCTCCGCGCTGCGGGAAAAACCATTGACCTGAATCCACCATCTCTCTGGCGACTTCGGCAAAACGGGGTTCATCAGCAGGCCAAGGCGAACGCCAGCCAATGCCGACAAGCAAAATCACTGCTGCGAACAGCAACAGCATGCTCAGCACTTGATAATAGTCATCACTATTGAATCGTTGTTGTAGCGATTTCAATACCATTTTATTAGACCTTGTTGTTAAAGCCAGTTATTAAAACTTATTATTCATCGGTGACAATTTCATCTACCTGTTTACGCAAGCGCGTTTTATACAGGTATGCACCGATCAGAGAGGAGAAAATAAACAGCACAATACTAATGATTAAGTTGTTGTGGTCTGACAGGCCAATGCCTGCACCTGCAAAACTAAAGATAAGCATCTGCGGCAGGTAACCTATACCGCTACCGGCAAAAAATTTCCACGCACTCACATGAGTCGTGCCTGCAAATAAGTTGGTTAAAGCGTTACTGCCAATAGGTAACAATCGAATCATCAGTACCTTCAAGAAAGTACGATGAATGATCAACCTCTCGAAACGAAACAGTTTATCTTTGAAGCGTTTCTTAAGGCTGCTTCTGAAGGTTAACCGGGCAAAGTAGAAGGTGATCACGCAACCGAGCAGTGCTGACAATGTGGCCAGTAATGCACCATAAACGCCGCCTAAGGCAAAGCCCAATACAAAAGCGATGACCTGACGAGGCCCACCAACACTGGTGAATGCCGCTCCCATCACAAACAGTACCGCCAAGGCGCTGTTGCCATTACTTTCTACGTAGTTAGCCACCCAGTTACTATCAGTTAGGTGTTCAAATAGACCTTGCTGGGCAGCAAACATCAGCAATACCAGTATTGCGATAACGAATAATGTTTTAGCTAAGCGTTTCATTACTACTTGACCTGTGTGGTCTCAGTTTTAACTACATTGGGTAAACGCGTTCTGCGGTTAAGCCACATCACACCCATGATATCGACAATGCCCACCCACACACGGTTCCATGCGGTGTACTTTGACTCACCTTCCATGCGGTCTCTGTGATTGACTACCGAGACTTTTATCTCACCGCCATGGCGACGGATAAGTGCTGGAATATAGCGGTGCATATGATCGAAATAAGGCAGCTTTAAAAAGCTGGCTTTTGGGAAGACTTTTAAGCCACAGCCGGTGTCTGGTACGCCGTCACCGAGTAGGGCGTCGCGAATTTTATTGGCGACACGAGACTGAAAGCGTTTCCAGGCGGTATCTTTACGGTTTTTACGGTAACCGGCGATACAAAAATCACTATGGGTCATGGTGGGAATAAGATCTAACATCGCGGGAATATCGGCTGGATCATTTTGACCATCGGCATCTAAGGTGGCAATGATGTCTCCACTGGCGTTTTGTACGCCTGTATGCAGCGCGGTACTTTGGCCGGTGCTTTTTTGATGACGAATTGCTTTCGTCGCACAACCGAGTCGCTCGCCGGTGCGCAGCAACTCACCAAAAGTATCATCACTGCTGCCGTCATCAACAACTATCACTTCAAAAGGCGTTTTATCTTTTAGGGCTCGATGGATCTCTTCGACTAAGGGACCGATATTAGCTTGCTCGTCTTTTGCTGGGATAACGACTGAAATCAAAATATGTACTCCAAAAAAGTTGTTAGAGCTAAACTTAGCCCTGTTCAATCTTTGACTGAAACCACTACCAAAGAGGTGTATTCACTATCGGCGAGCACTGGGAAATTCAGGCTTTCCTCTATGATCCTCACCAAACATCTCTATACAGAAACTGATTAAGCTTCTGCTGTAACCTACAGAAAAAGATAAAGATTTAAAAATAAAAACGTACTTTAACCCACTATTATGTAATTTTTAGTTAGTAGGCTCGATAGAGATCAGTACAAGCTGCATCTTTGCAGTGCCAACCTCATCTGCTTTAAATACTAAAAAGCCAACGCTTTTGGCGTTGGCTCTATTTAATCATCTAGAATTTGTACTCGTATGTACCAAATACGGTGGCATTGGTTTCGTTGTCTTGCACCTCAAATTCTGATTGAGACACAGTGCCACCCACGCTCATCATGCCATACCAAAATGGCATGCGATAGCTCAACTCCAGCATCAACAAGTCCTCTTTTTTCGGCTGTGGTGCCCATCCGTGGCTAGGGCTTTTACCATCTTTATTAAGCTGAGCATAACGCAGTAACGAGGTAAAACCTTTGCTATCAGCAAACTGACCGATTAAGCCTAAAACATACACATTAGCGTCACTGTCATAGGTGCTACCCAATGCGCGGCCGTAATAACGTGAACCACTTCTATAGGTTGAATGCTCATAGAAACAGTTAAAGGCATTTTCATCTTCACCGCAGAACACCATAGTATCTGTGTACTCGAGGAACAATTTATACTGCTGACCATCTAAGTTAAAACGCGTATCGGCACCGAACATTGAACCACAATCTACGATATCCCATGGCGCAGAGCTTTTAGCATCTTCACAGGTTCTTTCGTAATACACACCAAACGGCACATTGTACCAAGTATCGCTAAAGCGGATGTCGTAACCCGCCATCTGGTTGCCGTAGTTGCTACAGCCCACTTCATCGACGTTATCTGCACGGCAATCGCGCTGACCCGTTATCGATTTAAAGGCGCTGTCCCAAGTACACTCTTGACCATCACCACAAAATTGAGTGGTCCACGACAGCCCCATTTCAAGTTGTCTAAAGGGGCGAATCGAGCCTCGGAAATTCCATAACAGTGCATTAGGAGCATAGCGCTCCTCTTCAAATCGACTAATGCCTGCGGTAAAGGTCCAAGGGCCGAGCCAAGATAACCAAGGCGTCTCGAAAGCCTGTGCATTATTACGGCTCAGCATTAACGACGGCATAGGCCTAGCGTTATTCGACTTATGCAGTGCCGAGTCAAATCCCGGCCCCCACCACTGCTCAACAGCGCCAAAGGTAAACATCCAGTTACCCAGTGCCATGGCAAGATAAGAGTCATCAAAACGAAACTCTTCGTCATCACTCGGCTTGTAATTGGCTGAGGCAGAGAGCTTATACGCAAATCTCTCGCCTACATATTCGTAAGATGCACCCAGTTCACCCTGCTCACGGTAATCGGAACCAAAGTGTTGAAACCGCGCTGGGTCGCTTGCTGCCGCAAGCTTTATACTGGTATTACCGCGATTATCGACGGCATTACGGTAGTAATAATTCACCCGCGAATAGGCATCGATTAATGCTGGTGTCAGCATTGATGGCTCTGCTTTGGCAAGATCTGCACCAATACCTGACCACATTAGCGGATAGGTATTAACCGGAACCGTAATCACACCCGCATCGGCCAGGGCTTGAATATCGGCTCTAAGGTAGATGTCTGAGGTGTCGACCCAAGGTGCTGCAATGCTAACACTTGAGTAAACCAGTGCTAATACCGATAAAAGCTGAATGGCAGATGTTTTAATAAATTTAAGCATGGACAACTATTTAGCCTTAACCGTTAATGCATTTGCGACTTCAGCGTGAACAAACTGGCTAACATCGCCGCCATGAAGCGCAACCTCTTTGACCAAGCTCGATGAAATAAATGAGTTTTCCTCGCTAGGTGTTAAAAACACGCTTTCAAGATCAGGGCTCAAACGACGATTCATGTTGGCTAGCTGAAATTCATATTCGAAATCAGAAACCGCGCGCAATCCTCTGACCAAGACGCTAGCATTTTGTTCCTTTGCAAAATCCACTAATAAGCCACTAAAGCCGACCACCTCGACGTTATCGAGGTGAGCCGTGACTATTTTTAATAAATCGACACGCTCTGCAAGGGTAAATCTAGGCTGTTTAGAGGGATTCGCCGCAATGCCAATAATCACGTGCTCAAATAAATTGGCGGCACGCTCAATAAGATCGGCATGACCATTGGTAACTGGGTCAAATGTTCCAGGATATATGGCTCGCTTATGCACGTTTAAGTCTACCCTTAGTATTGTCACTCAGTGATATGAGCGACCATAAAATTCATAGCCCAATGATAAGGACTTTTTAGGGGCACTATCCTACTCGTTATCGCCTGAATTGTGAATGCAAAAGCCAATATAAGCCACAATACTTACCGATTATTGACACTTAAACCCACAAGACGAAACATAAATAAAAACGTGCTAACGCATCTAGCTTTTCTTTAGCCTAGGCCAAGATAAATCATGAGGCTGCTGCCAAACGTTAAGTTGCGCACTGACTGCGGACTGTTGGAAGAACTCTCCGGAGGTTGGTGCTGCAATATATTGATACTGCACACCTAAGTAATCGAACTGCAGGCAGTAAGCATGCAGATAGCCCCTATCAGCATCCGCTCCGCCGTAAAGACTATCGCCTAAGATAGGCACACCTATGCTAGCGAGTGCGACTCTAAGTTGATGCGTTTTACCACTATGGGGCTTGAGCAGATACAAACGATCGCCCTCTGCAATAGAATGAGAAAAGAACTGGGTAATTGCCGGGTTGTCTGTCGTGCGAAGGAGTTTATGCATGCTGCGACGAGATTTGGCCATGTCACCAATCACCCAGCCTTGCTTCTTTTTAGGCTTTCCCTTTGCCAGTGCGAGATAATACTTTTGCACTAAATGCGTTGAAAACATGCGAGTAAACTCAGCCGCAGCAGCACTAGATTTAGCAAGGATAATAAGCCCAGAGGTCATGGTATCGAGTCGATGGACGGCGTAGAGCTTAATCCCAAGATCGGCCTCGGCTTGAGCAACTACGCCAGCGCTACCGTCTTGGCTATGGAAATGCACCTCGGCGGACTTATTAATAACAATAAAGTCGCGTTCATCGGCAATGACTTGATACATAGATTGAGATTTCCAGGAATTAGCAGTAGCTCGGCTAGCGCAAAGATTAAAACGTAATAATAACCTTTAGACCAGGCTGATTATCGGTTAAGGCTATTTTAGCATTATGACGCGACAGAATCGCCTTCACCATAGATAAACCTAAGCCCGTGCCTTTATGGTGACGACTCGGATCTAACCGCACTAAGCGCTCGAATACCTTCTCACGAGAAGTCTCAGGGATCCCGGGGCCATTATCTTGAATTGAAATAACATTACGGTTCTGAGAAATGCTAATTTCAGCGCCCTCACCCGAATGTTTAATCGCGTTATCGACCAAGTTAAACAGTGCCTGAAATAATAGATACTTGTCGCCACTGACCTGAAACTCTTCACCCGTGCTGAGCTTCAACGACTGACCGTTAAACTCGGCCATCGCATCGGCCATTTCAAATAGATCTTGGCTGATATTAATTAAGCTGACATCTTGCAGTTCGAGTGTTTGCTGCCCCTCTTCGATGCGTGTTAATGACAACATGGCGTCGAACGTCGCCAAACAATGATCGAGTTCTTCAGTGAGAATGGCGCAACTTTCAGCAAGCTCAGCCTCTGGCTTACTCGGTAACTGCTCAAGCCCAATACGTAGGTGAGATAAGGGCGTACGCAGATCGTGGGCGATATTATCGGTAACCCCACGCACTGCCGCTAAGTTCTTCTCTAGGGCATCGAGTACCCCATTAAATTGGCGTGCCAGCATATCAAACTCATCTTGACGCCAGCTCACTGGTAATCGAGTCGAATATTGTCCCCGCTCAATCCGCTTACTCAAGCGGTTGTACTGTACTAGGCGGCGTAAAATAGCTTTAGAAAATAGATAGCCCAGTGCTAGCGTTAGTACTACGGTCAGCATCAGTGCGGTAATTGCCGCATTAGTGAATTTGTCGATTAACGCGCCAAGCTGGTCGACACGGGTTGCGATGAGCATAGGGCCATAGCGAGTCATCACCATGCCACCCGTTAAGATATGCAGCTTTTCGGGCCCACCGGTAAATACCGGAAACTCACGTTTCTCGGGAAGCATAGGCATATCTTTGGGGATCATACTTAGCGAACCAACCAGATCGAGGGAGTCACGCCAAACAATCAGGGCAACTTTAGGGTCGGCACCGCGCACCTGAGTCGCAAAACTGCGCCTATCAAGTGTTAACGCCATCTGTTGGTAACGGGTCTTTTCTGCATCTAGATGTAAGTCCAGCTGATGCTCTTGTTCATTTATCAGCTGGCGATACATGCCCAGTAACAAGGTGCCAATAATGACCGTTACGAGGGCTGAGAAAATGATGGTAATGCGCCAGGCACTACTCTGATAGGGCTTAATGCCCTTGGCGTAACCGATATCCGGCACCTCGAACAGTTTCGATTAATTCGCCATGACCAAGCTCTTCAAACTTACGTCTTAGCTTAGCAATATGCACGTCGATAACATTAGTACGTGGATCGAAATGGTAATCCCACACCGCTTCAAACAGTAGCGTGCGACTGATCACTTGGTTTACATGCTCCATCAGGTACTTAAGTAACTGGAATTCTTTTGGCTGCAGCATGATCTCTTGTCCATCTAAGGTCACTTTGCGTGTCAGCAGCTCGATGCTAAGCGGACCAACAGTCAAGTCGGTAATAGTGGGCTGAGATTCACCACGTTGCATTAATTTTTCAGCACGAACCAACAACTCAGAGAAAGCAAACGGCTTAGTCATGTAGTCATCGCCACCCGCTCGCAACCCTTTGACTCGCTCATCAACATGACTGAGTGCAGACAAGATCAACACAGGTGTTTGACTGCCGGTCGCGCGCAGCGCAGCTAACAGTTTTAGCCCATCGAGCTGTGGCAACATACGATCTAAAATGATCAAGTCGTACTTCATGCTGGTAGCCAGCAATAAGCCTTGGTGACCGTCTGTTGCTGTTTCTATATTGTGCCCTTGCTCAACAAATCCCTTAACGACATAATCGATGGTAGTCGCGTCATCTTCAACCATGAGTATTTTCATGTTTTAGTCCCATTTGAGCAGTGGTAATAATTGTTTATTTTCAATATCGAAGGCTAACTGACGTTTACCATCAATATCAAGAATTTCTAATTCTATATAGCTAATACCTAGATCGTTGTCGACTTCAGCTTTGACAATGTAGCCGCTGGTTTCTTTACCGACTAGGGTAAGCATATCAGATAGCGATAAACCATTTTCCTGCAGCATAACCACACCCGCAAGCTCATCGTTATCGTCTTTTTTAATACGGCCGACTTCGCGCTCTTTTAAGCTGCCATCTATGGCTCGATATTCATATTCTGTAATGGTGTTAGCTTGCTGATCGATCATCTTGAATTCATAAACCAATTCACCATGTTCGATATTCGCTTCAAATTCAGAGATCACGCCCACATGTTGCTGTTCAAGCTTCTGCACCATTTCTGTAGGCGAGGGATAATCTCCCGTAGACAGCAATGAATACAAGCCTTGTCCAGCAAACGAACTACCAGAAACTAACAATAAACCAATTAGCCAGCGAGCCATGGCTCCTCCGAAAAATAAACGCTAAACCACTTTCAATAAAGGATTATTCAGAAATCAGACGTATGCTGTCAATTTCTATTTCAATACCGCTCCACTCATCATCAACTTCACCGACAAGCTTCACTTTCGAGTCGCTAGAAACTTCGATGTCACGCAGCAGCTTATTATCGATTTCAACTTCGACATTACCGCTGTCATCACGGAAAAGGTACTTTTCATCGCCTAGGCTTTGCACTAAATAGCCTGTCAGCTCTACAGGAGTATCGTCTTTTGCTGTCGCTGCGTCAGAAGCGGTTTTAATCTGACTTACTGGACCTGGACCATTATATGCGGCCATAGCAGGAAGGGTTAACACTGCAGACAACATGATTAAACCCGTTAATTTTTTTGACATAACATAATACTCCTCTTACATGTAGGAGCACATGATATGACACGCTATATAACATCTAGATGGTGCAAAGATTAAACTTTGATCATATGCGTGAAGCCGAGTCTAACTTGGCTAAATTGTCTGAAAATAAGTTACTTTTCCAGTATATGGATTAACTCAGATTTTAGCGCCACCGTTGTTTGCGTGCCGACGCTTAGGGCTAACTTTTGTGCTAAATGTAGTGGTACTTCGGCATGAATTTTATGCTGCACGCCAACGACACTTGCCAGCACTCGCACTGTCTCCCCCATGATCAACATCGAGTCGATAGTAATATCCAGTTTATTGAAGCTACGGCACAAACGGCCTTTTTTAATCGAATTGAAACGCACGCCTTGATTGGGGATCACCCAGCGGACTTTAGCACCGACATCTAAGCTTTCAAAATAGGTACTCGCAATGAGGTGCTCACCAAACTTAAGCCAGGTGATCTGTCGCTCCGCTTCTTGCGCAATCACATCGGCGTCGAAGATGTTACGCAGGCCCATCTGTTTGGCAACGGCTTCATCGCGTGGACGAGTTAATACCTCACGTGGCCTGCCTTGCTGCAACATTTTTCCTTGGCTAATCAAAATCATGCTGTCAGCTAATAACATCGCCTCATTCAGATCATGGGTCACCATTATCACCGGAATCGCTAACTGCTCTTTAAGCCTAGCGAGCTCCAGATAAAGACGCTCACGGGTTTCTCTGTCAACTGCCGAGAAAGGTTCATCGAGTAGTAATACTGACGGCTCTCGCGCCAATGCTCTAGCCAGTGCCACCCTTTGACGTTGTCCGCCAGAAAGGTGCGCAGGCAGTCTGTCGGGTAAACCATGTAAGTTCACTCGCTCAAGCCAATCTTTTGCCCGCGCTTCACGCTCGGCTTTAGGTATATGGTCCAGCGCTGCCACCACGTTCTCTAACGCGGTTAAATTAGGGAACAGTCCAAAATGTTGTGGTACATAACCTAAGTGACGTTGCTGCGGCGTTAGCTGTATGCTCTGCTGGCGATTAAACCACTGCTTATCACCGTAACAGATCTCGCCATCTTCTGGCTGAGTCAGACCTGCTATCATCCGCAGTAGCGTCGACTTACCGCCTCCTGAGGGACCAACAACGGCCAAGACCTCTCCAGCCTTACAGCTGAACTCGGCATCTAACTTAATATGTTTGGTCTGTTTAATGCGGCAATATAGATCAGCGACGGTTTGCGACATGCTGGCCTCCAACACGACGCGACAAACTCGTGGTCAATGCCAATACCGTTATCGCAAACAGCAGTAATACCAGCGACATATTACCCGCACTGGCAAAATCAAATGCCTGCACGCTGTCGTAGATAGAGATAGCAATGGTTTTGGTTTCACCGGCAATATTACCGCCCATCATCAGCACCACGCCAAACTCACCCAGCACATGGGAGAAGCACAACACTATAGCCGTTAATACGCCCGGCCACACCATAGGAAGCTCAATCTTGAACAGCACTTTAAAGCGACTCATACCGCAGCAGGCAGCCGCATCACGCACATCTTCAGGCACGGCTTCAAATGCGCGCTGAATAGGCTGAATAGCAAAGGGGATATTGACTAAGATGGAGGCTACGACTAAGCCAGAGAAGTGAAATACCAGCTGATGCCCAAGCAGTTGCTCTAGCATTCGACCTAGCCAAGACTCACTGCCAAGCCCCACCAGCAAGTAATAACCAATAACCGTAGGTGGCAACACCAGCGGCACCATGACTAAGGCTTCTACCCAGGACTTACCGGGAAAATGTCGATAAGCCAAAAAACGTCCCGCTAGAATCGCCAGCGGGATCAAGATCAGTACAGTGACACTACTGAGCTTGATTGATAGCAATAGCGCTTCCCAATCCATTACTGTGTCGCTCTCGCAAAGCCGTAATCGGCAAAGATATCCTGAGCGGGTTCAGACAGCAGGTAGCTATAAAATAGTTTGGCAGTTTCACCCGCTTTTAGGGTTAGCACCATGCGCTGATCCAATGGCGTATAATATTCTTGTGGGATAACCACATAATTTGCACGCGCCTTAAAACGTTCCGCCGAGGCTAGCGACAAGGCAACTAAGCCACCTTGAGTGGCACCACTAAGTGCAAACTGTGCCGCTTGAGACACGTTTTCGCCAAACACCAGATAGGGTTGAATCGGTTGCCAAAGTCCCAGCTTTTGCAACACTTCTTTGGCGCGCTCACCGTAGGGAGCATGGTCAGGATTAGCGATGGCGAAGCGTTTAAGCTTATTTGCAGCCAGCAACTGCTTAAGCCCCTCTAAGTTAGGGTCAAGCGTTAGTGGCGATGACTTAGGCGCTGCAATGGCGAGTTGACCCACTGCGTATATCACCCCGTCATCGAGCGTCTGCTTAGCTTTGGCTAGCTGTTTGATATAACGCTCATCAGCAGAAAGGAACAGCTCAAAGGGAGCACCATGCCTAATCTGCGCAACAAAATTGCCAGAAGAGCCATAGGAGATCCTGACTTTACGGCCAGTCTCTTGAGTAAATTGCTTAGCGATATCATCCAGTGCAAACTTAATACTCGATGCAGCCGCTATCGCGGGCACATCTTGTGCTGCTAGCGCACCTTTGCTTATTGCTAAAAATGGCAGCAATAGAGCAAGCACCATAACCCTAAACTTCATTGAGCCGATCTCCTTGCTAAAGCGTTTGCTACGCTTTTTTATCCCACATTTTTGCAGCTTGTTCATCGGCGTCACGGGCCTCTACCCAGTTAGCGCCTTTGTCACCGGCTTCTAATTTCCAAAACGGCGCTTTGGTCTTAAGAAAATCAATCAAGAACTCACAAGCAGCAAAAGCTGCCTTTCGATGAGCACTGGTTACGCCGATAAAGACAATCTGCTCACCCAGCGCCATAGCACCCACGCGGTGAATAATCGTGACATTATTGAGCGGCCAACGCTCACGCGCCTGCGCTTCAATCTGGTTCAATACCGCTTCGGTCATGCCTGGGTAATGCTCAAGGGTGAGATCGGTCACCGCACTGCCATCGTTAAAGTCACGTACTTTACCGACAAAAGTCACCACGGCGCCATCGCTATTGTCTTGACTGATTAAGTGGTATTCCTCTGGAACATTAAAGTCCTGGGTCTGAACACGGATCATATTAACCTCCGGTAACCGGTGGGAAGAATGCCACTTCATCACCATCTACAATCGCCGCATCCCACTGGCTAATGGTTTGGTTTACAGCCACCAATAGCTTGTCAGACGCCAAAACTTTGGCCCATTTATCGTCGGTAGCGGCTAGCGTTGCACGTAGACCTTCAGCGGTTTGCGTGTGCTCACCGGCTTCAACTTTTACGCCAGCGGTGCCAAGTAGTTCTCTAACTTGTGCAAAAAATAATACGTTAATCATATTGGTCTCTATACCTTAAAGTGCCCAGACTTACCGCCACGTTTCTCAGTCAAACGCACCTGAGAAATCACCATATCTTTTTGAACCGCTTTACACATATCGTAGATAGTCAGCGCCGCAACCGAAGCGGCTGTAAGCGCCTCCATTTCAACCCCTGTTTTGCCCGAAAGCTTACAAAGACTGCGGATCCACACGCGGTTATGCTCAGGTTGCGCTTCTAGTTCAACTTCAACTTTGGTCAGCATCAGCGGATGACAAAGTGGAATAAGATCAGAGGTCTTCTTCGCCGCTTGTATGCCCGCAATACGTGCGGTAGCAAACACATCACCCTTGTGATGACTGCCGCTCATGATCATCTCTAAGGTTTCACTCGCCATTTCAATATAGGCTTCAGCTCGTGCTTCTCGCTCGGTAACAGACTTATCTGTCACATCTACCATGTGAGCATTACCATCTGCATTGATATGGGTAAAAGCATTGGTCATTGGGTTTACGCCTTTTATAAAATATGGGTCATAGAATATGAATCAAAAAGAGTACCGTAACATTGGCCTCTAGTGAGGCTTATTCGGTGATTTTTTTCACATGCATCACAAAGTTACAAGGACGATGAGTTGCATCAAGTTGTTCTTTAATCAGCTTATTCCAGCCAGTCTTGCAGGCACCTGTTGAGCCAGGAAGACAGAAAACCGCAGTTTTATTGGCAATGCCACCTAAGGCACGCGACTGCACTGTCGAGGTGCCAAGCTCGGTATAAGTGATATGACGGAAGAGCTCACCAAAGCCTTCGATATCTCTATCGAATAACGGCTTTACCGCTTCAGGGGTATTATCTCTATCGGTAAAACCGGTGCCCCCCGTGGTGATAATCACCTGTACGTTATCGGATGCAATCCATTGAGAAAGCACCGAACGAATTTGGTATTTATCATCTTTGATAATCTGGCGTTCGGCAAGCTTATGCCCCGCCGCTAACAGTGCGCTTTCAAGAAAAGCACCTGATGTATCAGATTCAAAATCACGGGTGTCAGATAAGGTTAAAACAGCAATGTTTAGCGCCGTAAATTGGCTTGGAGTGCAGTGTCCCATTATGGTCTCTTATTTATCAGAGTCTAGCGACGATTATACCTAGCTTCTGACGCAACTAAGTTGCGTCAGATCAGAATTTAATTAGCCACCAATAGAAGCGAGGTGCTGTGTCACACCAGTGATGCCGTCATGCAAGAAGTGCGTTTCTTTCTTCTGCGCAAGTTGACCGTGTAAGCGCTCTATTAATTCAGCTTGTTGATCTGGTGTTTGCAGTAAATCACGCAGATCGACACCGTTTTCTGTGAACAAGCAAAGGTGTAATTTGCCTTTGGCCGATACCCGCAAACGGTTACAACTGGCACAGAAATTTTTCGCATAAGGCATGATAAGCCCAATACGACCTTGGTAATCTTGGTGACTGAAGTTTTGCGCTGGGCCATCGTCAACAGCTGGCGTATCAAACTGCCAACCCGCCTGCTCAAGCTGCAACTTGATATCGTTACCCGCTAGATGATGCGCCTTGAAATAGTCGTGACCTAAGCCCGTTTCCATTAGCTCAATAAAACGCAAATCAATAGGCGTGTTTTTAATCCAATGCAAGAAGCGCGGTAAGTCTTTATCATTAAGACCTTTAAGTAATACCGCATTGATCTTCACCCGCTCAAAGCCCGCTTCTAGAGCAGCATCCACACCACGCATCACTTCATCAAACTTATTCTCACCAGTGATCTGGTAGAACATTTTCGGGTCTAAACTATCGACCGAAATATTGATGCGTCTTAGCCCTGCGTCATACCATTCTTGGGCATGCTTAGCTAAGCGATAACCGTTTGTCGTAGTCGCAATGGTATTAATCTTATCGTTATCTTTAACGATACGAATAATATCAGTGAAGTCTCTTCGCAAAGATGGCTCGCCACCTGTGATACGGATCTTCTGAGTTCCGACTTTTGAAAAAGCCGAGACTAAATGTTCGATTTCGTTGAGATCGAGAAATTTAGGCTTACCGTCTGGGCGGTAGCCATCGGGGAGGCAATACGTACACTTAAAGTTACATACGTCAGTAACTGACATACGTAAATAATGAAACCGTCGACCAAAGTTGTCTTGTAGTTGGGACATGATCACCTTTCCAAGTAAGGGGAGGTGAGAGCATTTCTTTTCTCACCCCGGTGGCGTTATTGCCACGGCTAAAAACCCGTATCTGTCTCGACGTAGGGTAAGAAGCTCGGAGAACCGTCAACCTTGATTATAGGCGTATTTCTGTGACAAACCATACCCCAAGAGCCAGAATTGCTGGCCAAAAGCACCAAATGCAAAGATTTTGTGACAACGATCATGCAATGAGCTGCTTAAAATATCTGCACTGTTATCGTGGAAACACTGTGCCCTTGAGCGATTTTCAGGTAAGGTGAACTAAAACATTAAAACACCCGTTTATAGTGTTGTTGACTCAATTAGCGCTATTGTCATCGGGGGAGAAAGAAGGAAAGGTGATCTGATGGAACGCGAATCGATGGAATTCGATGTTGTAATCGTGGGGGCGGGTCCCTCGGGATTAGCAGCAGCATGTCGTTTAATGCAAATATCTCAAGATAGTGGCCAAGAGCTAACCGTCTGCGTAGTCGAAAAAGGCTCCGAAGTGGGTGCGCACATTTTATCTGGCGCAGTATTCGAACCCAAAGTACTTGATGAGCTATTTAACGATTGGCGCGATAAAAATGCCCCTCTACTTACCGCTGTCACCCATGATGAAATTCACATGCTTAACTCGCCAATCGACGCGCGAGCCATGCCAAATGCGTTTGTACCAAAAACCATGCACAACCAAGGTAACTACATCATCAGCGTCGGTAACCTATGCCGTTGGTTAGCTGAGCGTGCTGAAGAGTTAGGTGTCGAAGTCTTCCCTGGTTTCCCTGCAAGCGAGTTGCTGTTCAACGAGGATGGCAGCGTTAAAGGCATTCAAATTGGTGACATGGGTGTTGGCGAAGATGGTCAGCCCAAAGATGGCTATGAGCCTGGCATGGAGCTGCACGCCAAATACACCGTATTTGCTGAAGGCTGCCGTGGTCACTTAGGTAAACAGCTCATCGACAAGTACCACCTCGACAATGGCAAAACCCCACAACATTACGGTCTAGGCTTTAAAGAGATCTGGACCGTACCCAGCGAGCAACATGAGCTCGGTAAAGTGGTGCACACTGGCGGCTGGCCATTAACTGAAGGCGCCTCTGGCGGCGGCTTTATGTATCATATGGAAGATAATCAGATTGCAGTGGGCTTAATTGTCGACCTTAACTATAAGAATCCACATTTAAGTCCGTTCGATGAATTCCAGCGTTATAAGACTCACCCAGTTATCGCTCAAACGCTAACCGGTGGTGAGCGTGTTGCATACGGCGCAAGAGCTATCACTAAAGGTGGTTTAAACTCACTCCCTAAACTGACCTTCCCGGGCGGTATGATTATCGGTTGTGATGCTGGCACACTCAACTTTGCTAAGATCAAAGGCACTCATACCGCAATGAAGAGCGGCATGCTAGCTGCTGAAACACTAGCACAGGCCATGATGGCTGGGGTTGAAGCGGGTAAAGATCTCGATTGCTTACAAGACAGACTTGATAAAAGCTGGCTTAAAGAGGAGCTATATTCTTCCCGTAATTTTGGCCCAGCTATGCATAAATTTGGTACCTATCTTGGCGGTGCATTTAACTTTGTCGACCAAAACTGGTTTGGCGGTAAGCTGCCTATCACCCTAAGGGACGAGAAACCTGATTATGCGCAGATGGCAGAGTCGAGTGCCTACAGCAAAATTGATTATCCTAAGCCGGACGGTAAGTTAAGTTTTGATAAGCTTTCTTCAGTGTATCTCTCAAATACCTTCCATGAAGAAGATCAGTTATGTCATCTACGTTTAAAAGATGTTCGTATTCCAATTGATGTGAACCTGGTTAAATTTGATGAGCCTGCCCAGCGATACTGCCCTGCTGGCGTGTATGAAATTGTCGAAGAAGCAGGTGAGAAGAAGTTTGTTATCAACGCTCAGAACTGCATTCACTGCAAGACCTGCGACATTAAAGATCCAAGCCAAAATATCACCTGGGTAACCCCTGAGGGTGGCGGTGGACCAAACTACCCTAATATGTAGCATCCAATATATAGTTTGATTGCAGAACTAAATAAAGAGCCAAATAAAATGCCTATCGGATATTTCCAATAGGCATTTTTGTTTAAGGTATCTTACCTAGGCGGTAAAGAAATTAATAAACCCTAGGCTTAATGAAGTTAATCGTCAGCGGATATTTATAACTCTCACCCTCGCTTGCTTTAATTATCGCGATAATAGTAAAGACGATATCGGCTATTGCGAATAGCGCAATGAGAATAAAACCAATACCCACCAACATCAAAATGGCACTCACAGTGACATAGATAAGCATACTGATTTTAAAGTTTAAACAGTTACGACCGCAGCTCTCAACCAGAGGAAACTCATCACGTTTCATTAACCAAACGATTAAGGGCCCTAAAATACTGCCAAACGGGACAAGGTAACCAGAAAAACTAGCAACCTGTACAATAATCCCCATATTTTTTTCATCTTGCGTCATACACACCACTCCTTGCATTAATTGTGGCCATTAGTTAGCCCCTTATCAGATAAAGCCTTAAGGAGTTTGTGGGCCATACAGGCGCATTTGCCAATCTTCGATGGCATTGTTCTCTATTCGTCGCTGTAAACTATTGACCCAGGCAGCCGCTAAACCTTCGCAATCAAGCAAACGTTGATATTGCTCTGCGTTAAATTCTGGCAAGAAATAGATATGCATAGCCTCTGCCACACTGATATCCGTTAAGCGCTTAATCCGCTCGATGGTATCGGTTTCAACAATCGTGCCGGGCTTTAATACTCGGTAAAACCAACCACATCGTCCACTTTGCTGCATCGCCAAAGCAAACTCATTATGACCAAACTGTAAATTGAGCTTAAAACAGGGAGAGCGCGGCTGAGTTACTTGCAATTCGACTTCACCGATTTTGATGATATCGCCAATATTCACCTCGGTTTCATCTAAGCCAACAGTACTGATATTCTCCCCCATAGCAGGGGCATCTTTAAAGCTCGCCATCATGTCCCAGCGACGATACTGACCATAATGCTCCCGAGGGAAATGATGCAACACTCGATCGAGTCCACCATGGTGCTTAACATCGGCCTGAGCATCTCCGGCAACGCCTTGGATACCGACTTGCAATTGAACCGCACGGCGCTTGTGATTAATCCCAGAGGTCACGCTACCTAGCCCAACGATGACTTCACCCTGGTATAAGCCTGAGATCTGCTCCACTAATGTTTGAGGTGCCATTAATATCTACTCTGCTGAAAAACTTGAACTATCCTAACATCGTCAGCAAAAGATGCAGTAACTTGATTTAGCTGAGGCCCCCAGAGCTAAGCAATAGAAGCCCCCCCACATTTCTGTAGCCTAGGGCACGCGCTAATAAGACAGCACGACTCGATTACGTCCTTGTTCTTTGGCTTGATAGAGCGCGATATCGACACGATTGATCAGATCTTCAGCCTGTTCCGATGCGCGGTGCTGCGCAGCACCACAACTCAAGGTGACATTGATTTCACAACCATTGACGCGTAATAGTCGCTCAGCCACCTGCTGTCTTATCTTTTCGGCTAGCTCACTACTCTGGCTTAAACTGCTATTAGGCAGCAAGATTAAAAACTCCTCGCCGCCCCAACGACACAACAAGTCATCCTCTTTAAGCTGACTTTTGAGCATATGGCTAACGGTTTGGATAACCAAGTCACCAATATTATGTCCGTAAGAGTCGTTGACCTGTTTGAAATGATCGATATCGACTAATAATAGCGATATCGGCCTATTATCAAGCACTGAACTTGCCAATGAATGAGCAAAATGTTCTTCAAAAGCTTGTCGATTAGCCGCGCCAGTGAGCTTGTCGGTTGATGCCATCAATTCCAACTTACGTTGATACTTCCCCAGAGTCATATTGGCGATTATCAGGATCCCAATAGTCACCAACAAACTTAAACCAATATTTATCCAAAAGGTGGTTAACAGCTTTTGCTCTCCCCGCGCCTCATTCTGTTCCACAATTAAGTACCACTTAAACTCCGGCACTAAACGGCTATTAAGGAAGATGGTGTTGCCATCTTTTTGATACGAAAATGCGGTGCTTGGGCTGGTCAGTATTCTTGTTGCAAGCTTTTCAAGCCCAGGACTCGTTTGCAGCGTCGACGCGCCACTATACTGCTCACTCTGCAGAGTAATGTTGCCTTGCCTGTCACTAAAATATACGCTGCGATTATAACGAGTCTGATAGAGCTCGATGAGATGCTTTACACTTTCAACCGCTAACCCTACCCCTGTCACGCCGATAAAGTTACCTTCAAAGTCAAACACCTTATAGTTAACGTAAATAACGGTTCGATTTAGATCTGCTGAATCGGGATCAATATTGACCTCAAAATGTTCAGATTCAGGTAGAGAGCGAACTCTAAAATACCAAGCATCCTCAGGATCAATATCTTTAATCTGTTTGAGCACGCCACTTGAGTGGTAATACTTACGTGAGGCTTCGGAAACAAAAAAGCTAGTGACTGTGCCGTACTTCTCTTGGATCTCTTTCAAATAGCGAATAAGTTTTTCTGGATTCTTTTCTTGGTTAAGGGTCCAATCACGAACAAAAGTATCTTGCGCCATCAATGACGAGATAAAGATAGGCCTAAGCAGATCTTGTTGAATTTCAGAGTAGATATTGTCACTGGTCAGTGGCAGGTTATTATCTTTAACCTGTTCACTGAGTGAATCGTGGGCGACTTGATAACTGATCCCACTGGTCACCACGAAGGCAACTAATAACAATAAGGATAAAATCCATATAAAGCGTTTCTTATCGTTAAAAAACCTATCGCCCATAAACCGTCCTTGCTTAACATCTAAAGCCACAGTCAATAAAACCTAGCCAGCGTTAACTATTTGTTAAATTTTCTCAATCGTAACTGAAAACCCATGGGCTCGCATCGACTTTTAGTCTTTTTATAGCGATTTGATAGAGGCTAGAAAAAGAAAGCCCTGTCGCAGTGACAGGGCAAAAGGAAGTGAAAAAGTTACATTCAGAGATGATTCAATACCAATTCTAGGCTGAATTGATGACTGTGACATGACACCAATATGACAAGCTCATGGCGCTTCAGTGAGATATTGCTTTAAGCCTTTTCCAGGAATAGAGCTATGACACGCCACTGCAAAGCCGGACCAAATAGCGGCCTCTTGCATCGATTCGATAATATCTTTATGACTCACTAAGGCGTGAATCAGCCCTGCCGCGTAGGCATCGCCTGCACCAGTTGTATCCACAACGTTACTCGGGACTGCCGCAACCGTTACAGGCTCTGCTGCGCTATATAAGATCGCCCCGTTTTCGCCGTCGGTAACCACAAAATATTTGAGATTGTCACCCGCTATCGATGTTGCAAAATGCCAAAGATCTCCATCACAACGGCCCTGCATATCACTTAAGGATGCGATTAATACGTGGCATGGGCGCGGACGTTGATCTTTAGCCAGTTGGGCGACGACCCAACAATGCTGCATTGCAGTTTTGGCCCAACTCACCGCCCCTTCGCTTGAAGAGTTAATATAAAGGGCATCAATATTTTGCCAGTTCGGTGGTAATGGTAATTCAAACTTAGGTCGCTCAGGCCGGATAATGGTTCGCTCACCATCCGGCGTCATCATCAGTAGCATCTCACAAGTATTACCCGCGCGGCGCTGGATCAAGCTGCAGTTAATCCCCTGAGTACTGGCTTCGGCTATCAACCAATCACCAACATCATCACGGCCCACCTCGGTGACAAGGGTGACTTGGTTACCCGCCCACACTAAACCTATGCCCGTGTTAGCTCCGCCGCCACCTAAGCGCTGACCACCATCTTGATAATGGAATCGCCCACCGGGCTTGATAGGTTGATTTAGGTTAAAAATACGATCGCAGTTGAGGTTTGCTACCAACAAGATATTCGCCATAACAGCTCGATATAAGCAAGAGTTCACTCGATAGTAAGAGATTTTATTCAGGGTTCCAAGCTCTGGCCAAGAAATCAACAAACAAAGCCTCTGTAATGCTTTTATTACCAGCGATGTAAGCGATCTCTTAAACTAATGTGAGAGCTTATAGTCAGTGGCTTTAGCCCTGTTTTTTCAATTTACGGGTAACTTATTGAAAAAAATCCACTCCATACAGAGTAATTCACTGGGTATAAGCTACCCTTATCGTATCTGAGTTGATACTGCGCTATGCAAATCAAATTTACGATTTATGATATTGGTAAGCCTACTTACAGGATAGTTGAATGGACTCAATTATTGGCATGCTCGATCAAATGGAATTTGGGACGACACCTGAAGCACAGCTTGCTCGTTATCAAGCGTGTTTATGTGAATTTGAACAACTGCAGTACACCGATGACTATGTTTTGCAGATCAAAGAAGATATTAAGAAGTTACAGCACCTTATAGAAAAAAAGGGTGAAGCTATATAGCTTCACCCTTTTTTGTTGCTGAACCGCATATAACGGGACTCGCTAGATTGTTTACATGTCGCAGGCTTTAAGCGGCTTGCGCAACTGAGCTCGTACGTTATCCATACCTGAATAGAACTCTTTCATCATCAGTAAGCCCATCATCTTACCGTTATCGGTCACAATCAACTTATCAGGGTCAGTTGGATCGTTCTTAATCGCACCGATGGCTTTCATCGATGTCATCTCTTTAAACAGAGCGGCATCAAGATTTACACCAAAAGTATCGCGGAAATATTTACGCGATAAACGGCCAGAGAACATACCGAGTAAGAAACGATATTGCATCACTTCCTTACGACCATAATTCTTCTGTTGATCAACACCCATACGACCATCAGCAATGCGTTCTTGGTAATTTCTGAGTGAGAATGTATTCACATAAAGCGTGTCATTTAAGAAACTAAATGAACCTGAACCGACACCTAGATACTCATCATAATCGATAACGTATTCATCAAAGCCTTCGTTATTCGCCTTACCAAACGCCCAAGCTGATAACTGGTTATATTGACCATTCAAGCTATTCAGGATTTGACGATACTGACGCGCCATATCACCATGGGGGGCTGCTAACTTACCTTTGACACTCTTACGTGTTTGGTGAGTAATCATCAGCGGATAAGTCGTAATTTGGCGAGGGTCCAAACGAGAGGCCATATCCAAGTCATGCTGGATCACCTCATCGGTCTGGCCACGGAAGCCAAAAATAAGATCGACGTTAATGATCGGAAACAGCTCTTTAGCCGCCATAATCTTATCGAAAGTCTCTTGTCCAGAACCGAACTTATCAAGACGGTCTGTCATCGCGAGAATATCATCATTAAAGCTCTGCACCCCGATCGACATACGATCGACCAAGCCTTCTAGCTGCTTAAAGCCAGGGCTATCTAAGTGCTGTGGATCTGATTCACACGACACTTCTTTTATACTTGGGAACAACTTCTTTGCATGCTCGATGGTACGGGCAAGCTCATCTTCTAATACGGTTGTGGTACCGCCACCGATATACATAGACTCGAAGTCATAGCCTAACGCTTTAACCATATCCATCTCTTTACGCAGAGAGATAAAATAGGCGCGTGCCTTATCTTCTTTAAATAGGAAGCGGTGGAAGGTGCAGAATGAACACAAGGTGTGACAGAAAGGCACATGCGCATAAAGCATGTACTTCTTACCCTCAATTGGGTTTGGCATCATTTCAGCCGAAACGGTGTCCAGTCTTAAATTGCGATCAACATAAAACTGCATGACTTTCTCCATACCGCTAATCATCCAGTTAGGCGTGGTGATATTGGCGCTATAGGGTTGAGCAGTTCCAGGCAAAATAATTGAAGACATAAAAGTTCCTATAAGAAGAATGCTAATGACAAAAGAATCGGAAATTGGAATGCAATTGAGGTGAACAAAATTAGCACGTTAAATGAGCATAAAACGTGATTAGGTTATAACTTAGCGTTTCCTATCAATGAAATGTAGTTTTTTTTGTTAAGCAGATCATACTTTAGCGATTGCGCATAAATTGTACGACGAGTACTTAATATAAAAACACCCCAGCTACGAATAGCTAGGGTGTTTAGGCGTTAAGCATAAAGAGGATTACTCTTTGTACTTAAGCGTACCGTTCTCTTTGATTTCATCGAACCAAAGATTGTGGTGTTGGCTTGCCCAAGTTTCGTCACAGTAACCAGAAACCATACACTCCATACCACCTTCAGACATAACCGTTGCCATAAAGATATGCACGATTGAGAAAGCAGTAATGATGATAGCACTGACAGAGTGAAGTACTAACGCAATTAGGCTTAATGTACGGCTAGGCTCGAACCAGTTCGGGAATAGCAATAACATACCTGATGCAGAAATCAGTAGGCCAAAGGCAGCGAATGCCCAGAACCATAATTTCTCACCCGCGTTAGCAAAACCAGCGTCTGGATGCTTACCTTTAAATGGACCGAAATTGATGTAACCACCAACAACCATCATCCACTTAATGTCGTACATCTTAGGCATCTGATTTTTAGCCCATAGCGTAACCATAAGCGCCCACCCCAACATGAACGGGATCGCCATGATGTCGTGAACTTGCTTAGCAGCGTTTACCATACCAGCCCATAGGCCTTCACCGATGTACGGCTGGACGAAATAACGACCAGCAAGTAGCGTTAAGCCTGTCAGGATCAATAGCAGGCAAGGAATAGCACCTAACCAGTGAATTGATACGTCAAACTTAGACCAACGGTAAACCAGCTTGCCTGAGTAACCACCGTGAAGCTTAGAAATGCCATTCACTTTGATAAACAGAACAAAAATAATGATCATGCCGAAAAGGGCAGCCATTAATGCTGGAGCAAGAATATCACTACGTAGCTCTAAAACACGTAAGTCATACGTGTTGATTGCTTGACCGTGAAACTCGCTTGTTGATGTTGTACGACCTTCTTCGCCAGCTTTAAGCTGAGCCCAAACTTGGCCGTTGTTGATATCAACAGTGTCACCTAGTTTGTCTGAAGCATTGGCAAATACTGACACACTGAAAAACAGTGCAATTGCCACGCCTATGTGTTTTAACCATTTGTTCATAATACGTCCTCTGTTACCACTAAGTGGTTCAAGTCAATGAACCACTCAGGGTATGTTGGATGTTAGTCAACCTAAGTTGATTAACCCCAAGCTGCGTTTTTAGAACCACGGTATGCAACACGCTCACGGAAGATTGAAGAAACAATCTCAGCATCACCCGCAAGTAGCGCTTTAGTTGCACACAACTCAGCACACATAGGTAGCTTGCCTTCAGCAATTCGGTTTGCACCGTATTTCTGACGCTCTGCTTCAGAGAAGTTCTCTTCTGGGCCACCGGCACAGAAAGTACACTTGTCCATCTTACCGCGAGCACCGAAAGCGCCGCCTTGAGGGAACTGAGGAGCACCAAATGGGCAAGCATATAGGCAGTAACCACAACCGATACAAGTATCTTTGTCGTGCAATACGATGCCATCTTCAGTCTTGTAGAAACAGTTTGCAGGGCAAACAGCCATACAAGGTGCATCACTACAGTGCATACATGCTACTGAGATAGACGCTTCGCCTCTCTCACCATCATTGATAGTCACAACGCGACGACGTTGAATACCCCACTCTAGAGCAGAGTCGTTTTCGTTCTTACATGCTGTGACACAACCGTTACACTCGATGCAGCGCTTGGTATCACATAAAAATTTCATTGTAGCCATTCTGGCAATTCTCCTAGCTAATTCTGCTATTACGCTTTAGTGATCTGACACAGCGTTGCCTTGGTTTCCTGCATCTGAGTCACAGGGTCATAACCATAAGTCATTGCAGTGTTACAAGATTCACCGATAACGTAAGGAACAGTACCTTCTGGATAGTTAGGCGCTAAGCTTTCACCTTCCATGACACCCGCAAAGTGGTAAGGCATCCAAGTTACACCAGGCTTAACGCGTGGAGTGACCATAGCCTTAATCTTAATGCGACCGCCTTCAGCACCTTCTAGCCATACTGTGTCACCGTCTTGAATGTTACGGTCAGCAGCATCAGCAGGACTGATTTCAACAAACATCTCTTGTTGAAGTTCAGCCAACCATGGGTTTGAACGCGACTCTTCACCACCACCTTCATACTCAACTAGACGACCAGAAGTCAGACCTAGTGGGTACTTATCTGTGTTGTCCACCTCTTGGATTGACTTGTACAGAGTTGGTAAACGATGAACTTGCATATCGTCATAAGTTGGGTACTTAGACACAAGATCACGACGAGGCGTGTATAACGGCTCACGGTGAACAGGCACTTGGTCTGGGAATGTCCAAACGATACAACGCGCTTTAGCGTTACCGTATGGGATACAACCGTGCTTCATCGCTACGCGAACGATACCGCCAGATAGATCGGTCTTCCAGTTTTTACCTTCTGCTTGCGCTTTTTCGTCAGCAGTCAGTTCATCCCACCAGCCAAGCTGCTTAAGCATAGCGGCAGAGAATTCTGGGTAACCGTCTTGGATTTCAGCGCCTTTAGAGAAGCTACCGTCAGCCAAGATGTTTTCGCCTTTATACTCAACACCATAACGTGCACGGAAGTTACCACCGCCGTCTAGAACATGTTTGCTTGTGTTATAAAGGATCTGTGTACCAGGATGCTTCTGCTCTGGCGTACCCCAACATGGCCAAGGTAGACCATAAGTTTCGCCTTTAGCAGGACCGCCAGCAGCTTCAAGAGTCTTGTTGCTGAAGGTACCCCAGTTCATTGTGTGCTCTTTAATACGCTCTGGGCTTTGACCAGACATACCAATCGTCCACATACCGCGGTTAATTTCGCGAGTGATGTCTTCGATAACAAGAACGTCGTTGGCATCTTTAGCGATACGCTTAGTATATTCGTTAGCAAAACCAAGCTTTTGAGATAGACGGTACATGATCTCAAGGTCGGTCTTAGATTCGAATAATGGCTCGATAACCTTTTCGCGCCACTGCTGGCTACGGCCAGAGTTAGATACTGAACCTTCAGTTTCAAACTGAGTTGCAGCAGGCAATAGGTAAACACCATTCTTACGACGGTGCATAACACCCGCCATAGTTGGGAATGGATCCACAACAACAACAGTGTCCATCTTGTCTAATGCATCACGTACGTCGCGCTGACGCGTTTCAGTGTTAACTGATTGACCCCAGAAAAATGCCATGCGAACACGATCTTTCTGAGCTAGCTTTTCAGGTGTTTCTAAAACACCGTCGTGCCAACGTGAACAAGGAATACCAGGTGTGTTCATCGGAACGCGACCTAAGTATGAGTTTTGATCGAAACGACCTTTAACCCAGCTAGGATCTAGTTCCCAAACGTTAGTCCAGTGATCCCATGCGCCTGAAGTCAAACCGTAATAACCAGGAAGGTTGTCGAACAATAGACCTAAGTCAGTCGCACCCTGAACGTTATCGTGACCACGGAAAATGTTAGTACCGCCACCAGATACACCCATGTTACCTAGGGCTAGCTGAAGGATACAGTATGCACGAGTGTTCGCGTTACCCACGTGATGCTGAGTACCACCCATACACCAAACTACAGTGCCAGGACGGTTGTCGGCCATAAGCTTAGCGGCTTGGTAAACTTCTTCTTCGCTACATCCAGTGATGTCTGTAACTTCTTTTGGTGGGAACTTCTTCGCTTCAGCGCGAATGCTTTCCATCTCAAATACACGCTCTTTAATGAACGTCTTATCTTCCCAACCATTTTCAAAGATGTGCCAAAGCATACCGTAAATGAATGGGATATCCGTACCTGGACGCAGTGCACAGTGAAGATCAGAGTGAGCTGCTGTACGAGAGAAGCGTGGATCAACAACGATTAATTTAGCGTTGTTTTTCTCTTTAGCGATCAAGATATGCTGCATTGCAACAGGATGCGCTTCAGCAGGGTTTGCCCCGATGAAGAAGATTGCGTTTGCATTCTGGATATCGTTGAAAGAGTTAGTTTGCGCACCGTAACCCCAAGTGTTAGCAACACCGGCTACCGTGGTAGAGTGACAAATACGTGCTGAGTGGTCGACGTTGTTCGTGCCCCACATAGCCGCAAATTTACGATACATGTAACAGCCTTCGTTCGAGAACTTAGCGCTACCCATAAAGTAAACAGAGTCTGGACCTGATTCTTTACGAATGGTCTGCATTTGGTCGCCAACTTCGTTGAAAGCCTGCTCCCAAGAGATTTTCTTCCACTTGCCATCAACAAGCTTCATTGGATACTTAAGACGCTTTTCACCGTGACCGTGTTCACGAAGTGCAGCACCTTTAGCACAGTGACCGCCCGCGTTGAATGGGTGATCGAAAGCAGGCTCTTGACCTGTCCATACGCCATTTTGAACTTCTGCGTAAAGACCACAACCTACCGCACACGCACTACATACAGTACGTTTGATTTCAGTTGGTACATCATGTGGGATATCTTTGGCTTCTGCTTTGCGCATCATGCCTGTACCCAACAAAGAAGCCGCAGCAATACCACCAGAGGTGATACCAGCTTGCTTCATAAACTGACGACGGCTAATACCTAGAGATTTTTTCTCTACCGTAGATGCCGCGTTGGATTTGCGAGTTAACTTCATCGCTTAAATTCTCCTAAACTAGCCGCGTAAGCTATTGTAATAACTGCGGATATGCGCAGTTTCATGATAGCCATTGTCATTGTTCGAGCTGACTTTACTTTCACTTGCTTGAGCAACACTCACGCCCGTAGCGGCGATAGCAACACTTGCAGTGCCACCAATGGTCAGTGCTTTCAGCAAAGATCTGCGGTTCAGATCAGGCTGTTGCTTCTTCATTTTTACTCCTGGTAGAAAGGAATACTCTGGTTATAAAAACTTAAGATACGTTTAAAAATTGGACGGCATACACTTCAACTGAATCATTTGTAAATAAAGTGATCAACATTGTAAAAAGTGTTTACTTATTAAAGGTATCCATTCAAATCACCTGCGTAATATAAAGAATTTTATGTCAGGAAAAATTGATCTGAATCTGGTTAAATTTCTACTTTGGGACAAATTTTACCAGAAGTGTTAAGCAGCGCATGTTTACAGAACTAAAGACGGTATAGAGCACTAATAAATCCGCAGTTACGGCAATAAAAAAGTTAACAAAAATTTAGCAACTACAGTACTTTAAAGCCGATATATAAGCTAAATTGCAACTATTAACATATATAGCCCTTGGTGCTGGTTATTTGTACTAAACTGACTATTTAAGACAAGAAATCATTAGCGGGTTCGGCAATAAAGACAGACTACAAATCTGTCCATACACAAAACGTTAATATCTCTTAACCACTGCAGTAAAACTTTTACCTTTTAAAACACCCCTCCCAGTCCTATCGCTGACGCACTTTGCTAAATGGGGGAAAACGGGCGTTAAACAAAAGTCGTTACAATCGCATTTTGTCTAACCCGTCCGAATTAAAATCCATCAGTATAGAAAAGTGAACGACTCAGAATGTGTTTGGCAAACTCATTCAACGCAGAAGTAGACAGCAAAAAAAATGCCCCGACTAAGTCGAGGCATTTTTCATATGATAATGGATCTAGCGTTAGTCTTTATAAACGATACTATTACCATCTTTCATTTCATCGTACCAAACATTGTGATGTTGGATTGCCCAGTTTTCATCGCAATAGCCCGATACCATACACTCCATACCACCTTCACTTAATACCGTTGCCATCCAGATATGCACGATAGTAAATGCGATAATAATAATCGCGCTGATAGAGTGGATTAATAACGCGGCCATCGAGGCTTCACGTGGTAAATCTAAACCTGGTAATACAAGCATTAACCCAGATGCGGCGATAAATAAACCGAAAAGAGTTAAGCTCCAAAACCACATTTTCTCACCAGCGTTAGCAAATCCACTGTCAGGATGCTTACCTTTAAATGGGCCAAAGTTGATGTAACCACCAACTACGAGGAACCATTTTAAGTCATACATCTTGAAGGTCTGCATCGGCATCCACTTAACAACACACAAGACCCAAGACACGATAAATATCGGTCCAACCCAGTCGTGTATTGTCTTACTACCATAAATCAGTGCAGCCCACAGGCCTTCACCGATATAAGGTTGTAATACGTGTTTACCCAGCATGATATTTAGACCCGTGAAGATTAGCGCCAAACAAGACGTCGCTAATACCCAGTGGATCCAGAGATCTGCTTTAGACCAACGTAGAACCATTTTTCCTGAAAAGCCTTTACTCAATTTAGAAGGGCCGTTCACTAAATAGAAAAATAGAAATGCTGCAAATACGCCAACAACAGTAATACCCATCACAGGGGTTAAGTACTTATTGCGAACGATTTCGCCCTCATTACCTACAACGTTAATTAGAACACCAGTCTCAATACCTTTTGCAGTGGTGTAACCCGAATCACCAGCCTTAACGGCACGCCAAAGATCGACGTCATTGGTTGCAACTTTTTGCTGATTCGTTTGACCATCCGCTGCCATTGCAGAAGCGCTAAGCCCTAACCCCATTGAAAGTACCAATGGAATAACTAGCAGTGCAAACAGGCTGCGCAGTGATTTCATAAACATATTCACTCCTTTATTGGACCGCAAGCCAAGGCTTGCAGCCCTATTCAGCCAGACTAGCCAGTGGTTGGGGTATAACCCCAAAGCGCTTCTGGTGCACCTCGTGCGGCAGAACGTTCACGGAAGATGTTAGAAATGACTAAAGCATCCCCCGCAAGTAGTGACTTAGTCGAACAAAACTCTGCACATAAAGGTAATTTCCCTTCTGCAATACGGTTCGCACCGTATAATTTCTGCTCTTCTTCAGAGAAATCGGGCACTGGACCACCCGCGCAGAAGGTACATTTATCCATCTTGCCGCGACTACCAAATGCATCCTTCTTAGGGAACTGAGGCGCTCCAAAAGGACATGCATAGAAACAGTAACCACAACCGATACAGGTTTCTTTGTTGTGTAAGACGATGCCTTCATCAGTACGATAGAAGCAATCTGCAGGACAAACTGCCATACAAGGTGCATCGGTACAGTGCATACATGCCACTGAGATTGATGCTTCACCCGGCTCACCGTCATTGAGCGTAACCACGCGACGACGTTGAATCCCCCACCCAATAGCAGAAGCATTGGCGTTTTTACATGCTGTGACGCAACCGTTACACTCGATGCAGCGTTTGGTGTCACATAAGAATTTCATGACTGCCATAATGGCTTATCTCCTCATCAAGTTAATTAGGCTTTACTGACCTGACACAAGCTCGCTTTCGTCTCTTGCATCTGTGTCACAACATCATATCCATAGGTCATTACGGTATTAGCAGCTTCGCCAATAACGTAAGGAACCGTTCCTTCTGGGTAGTTCTTCTCTAGGCTCTTACCTTCAAATACACCCGCGAAATGATATGGCATGAAGCATTCACCTGGTACAACTCGTGGAATGACCATGGCCTTAACGGTGATTTTCGCACCTTCAGGGCTATGAACAAACACTGTGTCATTATTACGAATACCGCGATCGGCTGCATCAGCTGGATTGATCTCGATAAACATCTCTTGCTGAAGTTCAGCAAGCCATGGATTCGAACGCGTTTCTTCACCACCACCTTCATATTCGACCAAACGTCCAGTCGTAATAATAAGTGGGAAATCTTTAGCGAAGTCCTTCTCCTGAATAGTCTTATACAGGGTAGGCAGACGTGCAACCATACGGTCTTCGTACGTTGGATACTTAGCCACTAAGTCACGACGAGGCGTATATAACGGCTCACGGTGCAGTGGGATATCATCAGGGAAGTTCCAAACAATACAACGTGCTTTCGCATTACCGTAAGGAATACAGCCATGCTTAATCGCTACTCGCTGAATACCACCAGAAATATCGGTCTTCCAGTTTTTACCTTCAGCAGAGACTTTCTCCTCTGCTGTCAGATCATCCCACCAACCAAGCTGCTTGAGCATCTTGTCGGTAAACTCAGGGTAACCATCTTTGATTTCACTGCCCTTAGAGTAAGAGCCTTCAGCCAAGATGTTAACGCCGTCATGCTCAACACCATAACGGGCGCGGAAGTTACCGCCACCATTCATCACTTCGCGACCGGTGCGATACAGGATCTGAGTACCTGGGTGCTTAAACTCTGGCGTACCCCAACATGGCCAAGGTAAACCATAGGTTTCTCCCTTAGCTGGACCACCCGGTGCTTCAAGCGATTTGATATCGAAAGTGCCCCAGTTTTCTTGGTGCATCTTCAAACGCTCAGGGCTTTGGCCTGTGTAACCAATGGTCCACATACCTCTGTTGAACTCACGCGTCATATCTTCAATCAACGGCTCATCACCGTTCACTTTGATATGCTTACAGAACTCTTTTTCAATGCCCCATTTCTTGGCGAGCTTGTACATGATCTCGTGATCAGGCTTAGACTCAAAGAGCGGTTCAATAACCTTGGTACGCCATTGCAACGAACGGTTTGAAGCCGATACCGAACCATAGGTTTCAAACTGAGTACATGCAGGCAGTAGATACACGCCATCGGTACGCTCGTGCATAACACCTGCCATCGTTGGGAATGGATCCACAACAACCACGGTTTTCATTTTGTTCAGTGCTTCACGGACTTCACGACCACGGGTTTCAGTGTTAACTGACTGCCCCCAGAAGAATGCCATGTGGATGTTATCTTTCTGAGCAATCTTAGACTTGTCTTCAAGTACACCATCGTGCCAACGTGAACACGGGATCCCCGTCGAAGTCATTGGATCTTGACCTAAACGTGGCTCAGGGTCGAAGCGGCCCTTCACCCACTCATAATCTAAATCCCAGACGTTACACCAATGCTTCCAAGAACCTGTTTTTAGACCGTAATAACCCGGTAGAGTATCGAACAACAGACCCATGTCAGTTGCACCCTGTACGTTATCGTGGCCACGGAAAATGTTAGTACCGCCACCAGATACCCCCATGTTACCTAGGGCTAGCTGTAAGATACAATATGCACGAGTGTTGGCATTACCCACGTGATGCTGAGTACCACCCATACACCAAACGATAGTGCCTGGCTTAGTTTCAGCAAGTAACTTAGCGACGCGACGCATTTGCTCTTCGGTTGCACCAACAATATTAGCAACTTCAGCAGGGTGATACTTCTTCACCTCTTCGCGAATACGTTCCATGCCGTAAACACGCTGGTCGATAAAGGTTTGGTCTTCCCAACCATTTTCGAAGATGTGCCATAACAGACCATAAATGAAAGGAATATCCGTACCTGGACGAATATGCACGAACTCATCAGACTTAGCTGCAGTTCGGGTGAAACGAGGGTCGACAACAATAATTTTTGCGCCGCGCTCTTTACCAATCAAAATATGTTGCATAGCAACGGGGTGAGCTTCACAAGGGTTTGAGCCGATGAACATCATCGCCTTCGCATTGCGAATATCGTTAAAAGAGTTAGTTTGCGCACCATAGCCCCAAGTGTTTGCAACACCGGCTACAGTGGTAGAGTGACAAATACGTGCAGAGTGGTCGACATTGTTGGTGCCCCACATTGCCGCAAATTTGCGGTACATATAAGCTTGTTCGTTAGAGAACTTTGCACTACCCATGAAGAATACAGAGTCTGCACCCGATTCTTTACGAATATCTAGTGCGTGTTGGCCCACTTCTTCAATCGCTTGATCCCATGAAAGACGCTTCCACTTACCGCCTTCTAGCTTCATAGGGTATTTCAGACGCTTTTCACCATGGCCATGCTCACGAAGCGCGGCACCTTTTGCACAGTGTCCACCCGCATTAAATGGGTGATCAAATGCTGGCTCCTGAGTTGTCCATACACCGTTTTGAACGCCGGCATAAACGCCACAGCCTACAGAGCAGTGAGAACAGATAGTACGTTTAGTTTCGGTGGGAACATCGTGGGGGATAAATTTAGCTTCTGCTTTACGCATCATTCCTGCGCCAAGCATAGATGCCGCTGCAATACCGCCTGTCGCGAGGCTTGCGGACTTGAGGAATTGGCGACGGTTTAGACCTAAGACTGGCTTATTGCTTTTGACAGCTTGGTCTGCTTTGCGGGTTAATCGCATCACACTCTCCTTTAATTAGTTACTGCGCAATGTGTCGTAATAACTACGAACATGGTCAGACTCTTGATAACCAATACCTTTTTCCGCAATAGGTGCGATTTCAGGTTCTGCGGCAAGAGCTTGTCCACTTGCAGTTGCAACTGCGCCAGCCGCACCGCCGATAGCCAATGCCTTTAGCAGTTGACGACGGCCCATGTCGGAAGCTTGCTTCTTCATAGTGTCTCCTTAGATTTACTAAAATTAAGATAAATTGCTTATGTTTAAACGCTCTATCCAGTTCTTGTGGGCTTCTTGCTGAGAAGAATCCCTGTTTTTGTCTATGTCAGCTCAGGCTGAGTCAAAATTGAGCCCAAGCACTGAACTGACATAAATCCAAACCTCTACCGATAGCGATTAAGACGCTAGCTCATTGGTAGAAGGCTCAATCTTTTCAGAAGATTCTGCTTCACTGCCTGGGCAGTTAACCGGAATATTCAAACTTAACTGTTCAAACTCTTTCGCTTCGAGAACGAAAAATGCTTTAGCAAGCTGAGCAACGGTTGCATAAAAAGCCGCACTTGGCGCTTTAGCTAAGTTATCGCAAAAACGCTCAATCCAGCTGCCCATATGGCGTTGGTAGAAAGCTAGCTGACGGTAACCTGGCGCTTCTAAGATCAAGGTGCCCATCACTTCGCAAAGTGCTGCCACATGATCTTCAGGCTCTTTAACGTCTTCTTCACGCTCAAAACCAAGCTGCATCAGGTCATTACGTAGCAGCGCTAATGGCTTGTCCATTAGTGAACCAGTCATGAACCAGCTACCATAAGGTAGGATCTCACCACAGCCCACACCGAGGAATACGCTGAAGTACTCATCTTCAAGCTGTTCTGAACTAAACTGCTGAGCAGCCAATTTAAGTCCAACCCAAGCCTTAGTCATGTCGCTATCGTCATCAGCATCAATTTCTAAACCCGCTAAGAACTCAAGGAGTTCAGGGCTAGGTTGACGACGTAATAGCGCAGCAAACAACTGATAAATATCGGCTCTTAACTGATCGTTTTCTGAAACTTCTCTTACTAATTCGGTCATGGCTAAACTCTTATCGCAGTTGCTTTTCAGGATCTTGAAGAATGTCTTCAAACATGTCTTTTACTCGACAGTCACCACACATTTTTAAACGCTCTGTGTTGGCACTGAAGGCACTGTGGGTTCCTACCACTTCTAACATCCGCTTCACCATGGATTGTGTTGCGAACGGTTCGCCGCAAGTAATACATTCGAAGGGAGCTTCCTCATGCAGGGTTTTACGCTCCTGACGCGCAGCTTTATCAAAATTAACCTGAGACGTTAAGCTGATAACTTTCTCAGGGCATGCTGTTTCACACAAACCACACTGCACACAATCTTGCTCAACAAAATAAAGCGCTGGTCGATCACCGCCATCGGTCAATGCCATCGTTGGACAGGTCGCCACACAAGACATACACAAGGTACAGTTTTCAGTGTTAACACTGACTTGACCGTATGGCAGGTTGCTCTGTGACAAACACGTATCGACAGATGCAGCCTGTTCATTTAGATGATCGATTGCGTTGTAAATGGTTTCACGCTTAGTGGTTGCCACAAACTCAGCAGGCACTATCACTGGCCAGCTTGCACTGGTAACAAGCAACTCTGAAAGCTCTTTAGCACCGGCTTCGCTAAGATGAGCCTCGGTGATAAGGCTCACGCGTCGCGGTTGCCCCATTTCATCAAGAATGTCGTTGGCTAGCGCTAATTCACCATTAAGCATTTGAGTTAATGTTGGCGCAGTCGCATCCGTTTGCAGGATTAATACCTGACGCGCACCCCATGCTAATGCTGACAACCAATGGTCCATGCTCGCAACGGTGATCTCCTCCATTGCAATCGGGATGATTTCACCCGCGAGGGCTTCAGTTATCGCCTCTTCGCCTTTACCCATATCATGAAATAGGATCACTGGAGCAATTTGTGCTTGGGAGCGGAAGTTCGTCACCAGCTTATTCAGGTAGGTATGCATAGCTTGCGGCGTTGGCAAGTCATAACTAATAGCACCTGTTGGGCAAGCATTAGTACAACTACCAGCACCGTGACAAAGGTAAGGATCAATTTCGATCATCTTCCCTACGCTAGTAATCGCATCGGCGGGACAGAAGTTCAAACAACGAGTACAGCCTTCATTGCCGTGACGGTAATGGGCACAAATATCACTGTTAATTTTAACGTAGCGTGGCTTATCGAATTGGCCAACCAGCTCTGGAAGCTGCTCTAGCGCTTCATCGAGCTTAGCTTGGTCTTGACCCACATAGAAATAGCCTGGTGGCAGCATTTCAAGATTGATGCAAGGGCTCATGCTAAGGTCGAGAATAAGGTCGAAGTGGGCTTTACGAATGGCGACAGTACTTAATTCTGCATTACCGTTTTCGTGTTCAACCTTGACTTGAAACTGACCTAAGAAACCTTTAATTTCAACAAGCTTGTTGTAATAGCTCTCTACGTCTTCAGCAGCAGTCATTACTTTTTCAAGATGGGCTTCGTCCTGGCTAGTGATTGGCTCGTTCGCCAAAATGGCGCACTTACCCATACTAGACAACTTGTCCGCAGCTAAACGTGCCAAATCTTCTGGCCCGATAACAAGAACATTACCTTCGGTGGTGTAGCTAATGGTCGGTGGGATCAGATTTTGAATCATCTGAGTCCCAGCAAGGACCTTTTGTCGAACCTCTTTGAGTCCAACTTGTGTTTCACTATTGCTCACATTGCGTTCCTGAACAGTTCTTTGGCTGTTTCTGTACATGAGTATCGCTGTTATCTCATCGCGCTTTTCATTAGCACCAGCTTTTATTACTCTCTAAATACAGCAATTCACATACCAAATTTGTGGAAATAAAAACACTCTATAGTGACGTTAAACAACTTTAGCGGTCGTAATATCACTGCTTTTTGGTTCATTTTGGGACAAGTCGTCTTTATTGTCGTCCAAAATGTCCGATACAGCTTTTGTATCATTAAGGTGTTCATTCTGATCGGTATTTTCAGCTGCAATCATCTCATCTGATGCTGCCTCAACGCCGTCTTTGGCTCCATTCTCATCATCTTCATCTTTGAAGTTATGGCGGAATACTTTCTTAAATAGCTCAGCAGAGACATCAGCTGTTAGCTTAGGCTGATTACTGTAATCAAGCGCATATTCAAGCAAGCCATCAATTTCGCTGTAGTGTGGCTGCTTCCATAGTGCCTTTAGTGCTGCAGCTTTTGCAGCCGGGTCTACATTAGCGCCCATAAAGCTGGCAAAACTACCACCGACTTCAATTTTTTCAGGATCAGGCAAGTCCTCTGCACGCAAAATCTTATCGGCTTGCGCTTCAGCTTGTGTGTCGTCAGAGGCTGGGGTTGAATCTGATGCTGTTACTTGCTCTGCTTCAGCTTGCTGTTGGGCAGCTAGCGCCTGCTCTTCGGCTTGTTGCTGTGCCGCGGCTTCTGCGGCAGCGACTTCCGCTTCACCCTCAGCCTCTACTTGTTGCTTACGTAAATTCCAGCGGGATAAAAATCCACTCATGTTCTGTCCGCCATGTGGTTAGTACTTGGCCCTTGGTTCTTACGGCGATCCACATGTTTACGGCGATGTGCGCTAATTTCGACTTCACCATGACGAGTAATGAACGCTTCAATCCAGCAGGCAATAGCCTTGGGCATAGGGATGTTTAATACTGGGGTATCAGCTTCTAAACAACCGGCTGCGACATTTTGGTCAGCAGATAAGGCAACTGGGATCCACTCACCTTCGAGCGTTTCATCACAGACGATATACAGCATCGCGTTATCCATATCGATATTGATACGGTAGCTGCCGCGCTCATCTTTGTGTAGCTCAAGTAGAATTAGGTAGGCACCTTCAGGTGCGGCGTGGGTGGCAGGAAGTATCTGATCGACCTCCCACTGTACTGAGGTCCATCTTCCGACTTGCTTCTCGGTCTTCTTAAGAGAAACGTACATTGGCCATTGGCTTTCGGTATGTTGCATTCAGTCTCCGTCTTGCCTGAGGTGGCTGCCGATATAGCAGTCCAACTATATAAATACTCCCCTAAGCTAAAGCAATATATGTGCCATACGATATCAATTAAATAGTTTGAACTAGATCAACTATTCCAAGCAAAGACTAGGACATTTTGTCTAAATAGCAATTACCGATAGGACATAAAAGGGCGACCCTAACACTGGAACTGTGATCTACTGCTAATTTATTCCCCCTATAAAATTAGGTACAGATATTGCTTAGAACTAGGCGCAATTATTCCCTTTAACAGATGATGGGTCACATGACAGCATACAAAAGCAATCCAAAGTTAATTAAAACCAATACTGAAGTCCCTCTTACGATTGCTGTAACCGCCATTAATGAAAATGGTGAAAAAGTAGATAAGTTCATTGCTTGCGAACGCCCTCTCACTGTTTATCTAAATTGGCAGCCTATTGTGACGTTAATGACACTTGGCGCCCGAGCTGAAGCATTGTCATTAGGCTATCTTAAAAACCAAGGATTCATCTCAGATATCAATAAGCTAGAATCTGTCATCGTTGACTGGGATGTGAATTCAGCCGCCATCATTACCAGTGAGAAAATTGAAAATCTAGATGAAAAACTGTCTGAAAAAACCGTCACAACAGGCTGTGGACAAGGTACGGTTTACGGCGACTTTATGACTGGACTTGATGACATTAAGTTACCCACGCCTCAGTTAAAACAGAGCATGATCTATAGCTTGCTTAAAAATATCAGTGCCTACAATGAAACCTACAAAAATGCCGGTGCAGTGCATGGTTGTGGCTTATGCCAAGAAGACCAAATTGTTGGCTTTGTTGAAGATGTCGGTCGTCACAACGCTGTTGATACCTTAGCCGGTGAGATGTGGTTAAACCAAGATTCGGGTAACAACAAACTGTTTTACACCACAGGACGTTTAACCTCTGAGATGGTGATTAAAGTCGCCAAAATGGGGATCCCAGTGGTGTTATCCCGCAGCGGCGCAACACAGATGGGATTAGAACTCGCACAGCAGCTTGGAATTACCATGATTGCTCGCGCTAAAGGTCGTCACTTCTTAATTTATAACGGTGCTGAGAATATTGAATTTGATGCAATTGCCTAACCGAATAGACCTAATAACTAGTATTAAATGCGCAACAAGGATTAATCATGACCGAGCCGACTGACCTGATCTATATGAGTGCCAAACAGGTATCTGAGTACCTAGATCTCAATGAGAAGAAAGTCTACTCAATGGCCAACGACCGCATTCTTCCCGCGACTAAAATAACGGGTAAATGGCTATTTCCAAAGATCTTAATCGATAGATGGGTGATGGATTCATGCCACAGCGGCATGCTATCTGATCGTATGCACATCACAGGTAGCGATGACCCACTCTTGTCAATGTTGGTCGCTAGAATGATGTCACAGGTGGGTAAAACCGAGCTCATCAGTTACAGCTCTACTGGTTCACGCTTAGGTTTAGACTTGCTTTCACGAGGTTATGCCGATGTGTGTACTCTGCACTGGGGCAGTGTTGAAGAGCGTAGTGTTCGCCACCCTGCTTTGTTACAGGGTTACGCTAACCACCAGCAATGGGTCATGGTGCACGGCTATACCCGTAAACAGGGCTTAATGATGCGTCCAGACATGCATCACCGCTGTCAGGAGTTGGACAAAGTGTCCCAACAGTCTTGGCGTTGGGTCGCTCGCCAAGCGGGAGCCGGTAGTCAACAACACCTTGAACAATGGCTGATGAAGCAAGGTGCTTCATTTGAAGAGCTAAATTCAAGTATTGTGGCACAGAGTGAACGAGAGTTAGCGGGTTATATTGCTCGTAACAATGCCGATATCGGTTTTGGCTGTCAGTCGGTGGCACTTGAAAGTGGCTTGAGTTTTGTGCCACTCGTCACAGAGTCTTTTGATTTTGTCATGCCGCAGGGGATCTACTTTAGACGCCAGCTGCAAAGACTTTTCAACTTATTAGCTGAGCCACAAACCCAACAACTCGCAGCTACGCTTGGGGGATATGACTTAACAGATTGCGGTAAGTTACTCTGGAATGGCCAGTAATAAACTAGAACGGCTTACATTGGGTACCTTGATGAAATACCATTTGCCATAAATCTCGATTTTTTCGCCAGATAGAACTGCGAATTGAAAAGCTGATGACATTCTCATCAGCTTTTTTTAATGTAGCTCGATAGGTTACCTGACAAACATCAGGCGCCAACTCTATCACTGCAAATTGGCTAGTTTCAATCAATGGCATACGTTCATCGGGCAATCTAGCAAGCACTTCCGCTTTGCCAAAGCTATAGCCGCTGGCTGCAAACTCTAGAAAATCATCACTCAGCAAACGCTCCAGCTCAGCACGAGAAGCTCTCACTTCAGGCTTTTGCAGATAGAGTTCTAGCTCAACAAGTAGGTTTTCCAGTTTGAAGTTCACAATAGAATCCCGTAGCGCCAGTAGATTTATCCCTTTATCAGTCTAGGATAGCTTTTGATATTTTTGAAGTATCTCAGGTGCTTATTTAGCGATTAAACCTGACCACCTTCTGAAAGGTTACTACTGCGCATCACGAAACTGTTGCCACAACTCTCTTTGTTCAGGTTTAAGGAAAGTCCAAGCTAACACTCGAGTAATTTTATTTCCCTGATGCATCTCGATCTCTTTCACCTCATCGGCTTGTACTTTTTCAAGTAAGGCCATCGCCGGTTTCAAGTTTTCTTTTTTAGACACCAAGGTGGTAAACCATAAGCATTGATTGGCAAAATCTCGACTCTCGCTAATCATCACTTGTAAAAACTGCTGCTCACCGCCCTCACACCATAACTCAGCTTTTTGCCCGCCAAAGTTCAGTACTGTGTTCGACCTATCCGCGATCGCTTTAGGTTTATCCGCAGCAAGTTTTACTGATTTAGCTCTATTTGCCGTTAAGTTTTTAATTTTACGAGCTGTACCTTCATTCGCCTCGGCCAAAGAGGCATGAAACGGTGGGTTACATAAGGTCAGATCGAAACGGTCATCGGCTTGGATCACACCACAAAAAACCTGTTTTGGATTTGTTTGTAGGCGTGCACCAAAGTGATCACTGATCTCTGGATTATGAGCAAATATTGTTTGTGCATTCGTTATCGAAAGCGGATCCACATCACTGCCCACAAAGTTCCATCCATAAGACTGGATCCCCAATAATGGATAGATAACGTTGGCACCGGTACCGATATCTAACACCTTAACTCTCGGCCCTTTAGGTACTTGTTTCTTACTGGATTTCTTAACCGCGAGTAGATCTGCCACATAGTGAATGTAATCGGCACGACCAGGGATCGGCGGGCATAAAAAGCCAGTTGGTATATCCCAGTTATCAACGCCATAATGCAATTTCAACAGCGCGGAATTGAGCATTTTAACCGCTTGTGGATCGGCAAAGTCTATCGATAGATTACCGTAGGGATTAGGCTTAACAAACGGTTTTAACGCTGCAAAGGCTGCGATCAAAGCTGGAAAGTCATAGCCCTGGTTGTGCACATTTCGCGGATGCAGCGACTTAGTCGTTTGCCCCTTAACAATCGCAGTTTTCTGCCCCTTAGTCGCAGGCTTTGAATGTGGCGATGTAGAGGCTACTTTTCGCTTGGGTGCTGAAGGCTTACTCGCCTTGCGCTCTTGAGTTGAAGATTTAGTTTTATGACTCATGTTTTAACGCGCCAGCACCTGTAAAAGAGCAAACACTACAAATGTTTGCATTGAAAATTAATCTTATTAATCATAAAGGTATTTAGTAAACAGTAAGTTTACTACCAGAGGACTACCCGTTTCTTGTTCCAGAAGTTGATTCACTTTCTCGTAGCATTGACGACGGATCTCTTCCTTACCCGTTAAAGACTTCACCTTGTCTTCAGTCTGGTTGCCTAAGATCTCAACAATCGCAGCTCTTAACAGAGGATCATGCCTCTCTAAACTAACCAGTTGTTCTGGTTTTTTAACCATTAATTCGACACTTAGTCTGACATAGCCCAACTTCTTTCTATTGGAAATATAGTTAGTCACTATCTCAGGTTCGAAGCCATAGTAAGCGTACTCTTCTAGCGGCTTATTGTCGGCTGCCACAGCACTAAAGCTGCTGCAGAGCGCCACGAGTAGTACGGCTATTATTTTGTTCATCTTCAAACTTACTCCCTAGTCGATATTCGATGAGACCGAGTCTCATTCCATGTTGTTACATGCCGAGCTAATCACTCTGAGTCGACAACCTCTACCTGCAACGGCATGGGCATGCTAGACTGCTTCGGTTTGCTGTATTGTACCGAGAATTTGATGACTGTGACTAGGCTAAGCTTCCCTTATGGTGAATCAATCCAATGGTTTTCACCAGAACAAATCGCCAATTTACCTACGCCACCTTTTAAGGACTGGCTATTAAGCACTTGTAGCTTAACGCAAAAACTAAAAAAGCAATGCACTCACTTTGAAGTCCGAGTTCTTGGAGAGGACACCCTAATTCCCCCTGTAGAAGAGGCCTTTGGCAACGAAAGCATGTGGATTAGAGAGGTGTTACTCGTTTTAGATGGGATCCCGTGGATTTTTGCGAGAACCCTAATCCCTGGGCGATTACTAGAGAAAAAACAACAAGATTTTCTAGGCTTAGGCGGCAGACCATTGGGCGAATTACTCTATTCAACCGATGAGTTTACTCCAGGCAGAATTGAAGTGGCGCATTTTGAAGCCTGCAGCAAAATAGCTAAACTGGCAAAATCACTGCAACAAGATGTCAGTGAAGAGTTGTGGGGGCGCCGTCGCTACTTTCAACATGAAACCGAACAATTGGTGGTGAGCGAGGTTTTCTTACCCGCCGCTCAAGCAGCCATCGCTAAACTTTAGCGCTATCGCTGGCATAGAAAACGATCTGTTTTATGCCAGCGAGTCATGCTGTTATTGGCGACGATACACACCCAGTAGAGCAAGCATTACCAGCGACAACCAACCTAAACTTCCACCTCCAGACGAGCCCGCAGGCTCAATAACTGCAGCTGCCACCGTAATGAGTTCACTCTTTTGCGCTGTTTGCCCCATACTGTCTGTCACCGTTAACTGAACGGTATAGCTACCTGCTACGCCATAAGTGTAACTAGGAGATTGAGCAGCGCTGGTATTGCCATCGCCAAAGTCCCAAAGGTAACTCAAGTCACCATTACCGCCTGTCGACTGATTGATGAAGCTCACTAATAAGTTAGATGTGGTTTGAGTGAAGCCCACCTCTATCGCTGACCCCACAACAAGGTTGGTGTTATTGGTAAAACTTATGCCATTACCATCTGTTACGGTTACCGTGATGAGGTAATTACCATCAGTTGCGTAGGTGTAGCTGGGTGAAGCCTGACTACTGGTGCCATCAGTGGTACCAAAATCCCATGCGTAAGTATAATTGCCATCACCACCACTCGCATTGGCGGAGAAGCTTGCTTCTCGACCTTGTAAGCTATAACTAATACTGCTGTTGAGCTCTTGTGAGTCTGCTGGCGTTTGGCTGGTATACCTAAACTGCACCATCGCATTACTGCTATTGCCAGATTGAGTCATCACCTCCATGGTTAAGCCCAATTCCGGTAACACAGTGCCAGACTCCTTTTGCAGTGGCGCACTGTAATCATTGGCATCATCGAATAACTTAGCCGCCCCAAGGTGTTCATCGTTAAGGTAGCTCGACTGGTTAAATAAGCTAAAAGCTGCATCTCTGACTTGAACGCTCGAATCATTGCTGCCAATTAAGTTTTGATCAGCATCGACCACACTAATCAAGCTATAGCCGGGGTGGTTGCTCACTTCATTGTTAATGTACTCTTGGTTTTCAAACCATAATACAACCCCAGGATCATAAGATTTAGATTTAAGACCTTTATCAATACCTTGCTGGCTTCTTAGCTGAACAATGTAACGCCTGTCTTTACCTGGACGCTTATTACTTACTCTGGCAAACCCTGCATAGGCAATATCAGCCTCTAACTCACCACCATTAAAAAATATCGTATCGGTGTTATCGAGCATGATGTCGATATCATCGATCACTATGCCATAGTCACCCACGGCCTGATCCGTCACATATCGCACCGAGAGACGTACATCTCGGCCAGCATAAGGACTCAAATCAAACAGCAGGTTAACCCAAGCATCTGCGCCTTCGGCGCCAGCTAAATCGCTGGATTTACCGGTAATAATATTGCGTTCATTATTCTTCGAGTTACTCGCCTTAGTGTACTGACCAGCTATAGGTACACCATCGACCAGCAGCTGCGCGTAATCATAATCTTGCTCAATGCTCCAATGTGCTTGCATCGATAATACAAGTGGCGTGGCAGCGGGTAATTCAACATCGAATGACATGGCATGATTAATCATATCGCCTTGATCTGAATAGTACTGATACGAGCCGCTATATGGCTGTTTAAACTCAACATCCACAGCAGGGATTGGAATTGAGATTTGGTTGACCTGCTCATGGTTGACCGCCTCTACAAGATTAATATCTAACCCAGTATCGGCAATAGAATCGAGGGGCACAATTTGCTCAGTAACCCAATTACCGCCATAGATACTCTGTAGGTAAGAACGCGCATAAGGGCTAAAGCCTGATGGCATTGAGCCAGCAAGCGAACCGGCCCAACTCCCTCCCGCCATGAGCGACCAAAACCCTACCGGAGCCCCTTTACCGAGCTGCGTCGTGTCATACTCGTCAGGCAAGCCTAGGTCATGGCCAAATTCATGCACACATACACCCAGTGCCGCATCAATGGGCTGAATGGTATAGCCCGAAAGCTTAATGGCTGTTCCAGGTAACATATAACTGCCCCCATCGACAAACGAGCGATGGGACCAGATAGCATCGGCGCCCAACATCCCTCCACCCGCTTCTTCACCAATGCTCGAGTGGAAAATCATCACATGGTCGATAATGCCATCGGCTTCATTTGTTACACCGTTATTGTTTAAGTCAAAAGGATCTTCGATATCATAGCGAGCTAATTCAGCATCACTCATACCAGCAACCGCAGCAGTAACAGCTTCTTTGACTAAATCAGACACCGCGATGTCGTTATCATTATCATTGGGATCGTTACCGCCATAAACAGCCGCATTATTATCCGCTCGATACCAGCCCTTTACATCACCGGTAAAGAAAAAACTGCCACCCGATTCGGCTTGATAGTATTGATACCCTGTCATCAAGGTTTGCCCTTGAGGACCGTCATAACCCGTTTCAGAAAATAATAATGAGCGATAATGTTCGACCGAATAATCGTTATAGAACATCTGAGTATCACTACTGGTTAAGCCATTGTCGTTATGGGGAAGATCTGGGAAATCGATAAGTACGGTAAGCACTTTGACCGTTTTATCATTAAAACTCTTCACCAAGGGTGATGAATTGCTAGCTAACTTCGCCCGCTGTTTAGCCCGCTCAAGTCGTTTAAATTGCTGTTGTGCTTGGATCAATGGGATTTTCTTCACCCCACCAGCTCGTTTAGTAAACGCCTCTATCGCTTGCTGTTTTTCAGCTTCAGTTGCGTCAGCAGAAATCTCTCCGCGTTTAACCAGCCAATATAGCACCTGCTCTTTATTGATAATGTTGGCATCAGCAGTCGTACCCGATGTCACCGGAGCTGCCAGAGCGATAGGAGAAAATGAAATGAATGCACCCAAAAATACTGTGAACAATTTAGTTTTAAGCAATTTATTCATACTACTGACTTCCTTTTTTACAGTCTTTGAATGCCTTTTGACGCTTGCGGATATATTCGTTTACCGCCTCTTGCGCTTCAGCCTCAGTCATCTGCTCAGTAATCAAGCCACGCTCTTTAAGGTTAGCCTGTAATTTACTGGTATCGTGAATGGGTGACATAGAGCTGCACAAGGCTTGCTTGCGAGGAACATCGCTATGGGAGTCGGTAATAATCGACTGCTGTTGTATCTCGTGAGAGCGACTATTGCAGGCCGATACCAAAACAACACTAAGAAAAATAAAGACAAAAACAGAGACTTTCATAGACCACCCAACACTGCTGAATCACAAAACAATAACAACAACAGCAATACATTAACAGTCAGATTGATATATTTAGGTGGTCAATTTATTAAAAATAGGATTATCGACTAATTTTCATTGAGTTAGCAGCAAAAACATTGTGATTAATTATTATTCACATCGGTCAACCATGATTGATAAATAAGCAATAGTACAGAAGCTGACCAACTAAAATTAGTGCAGTGCAACCCCTCACCTGTGAGTGGGTTGTAATTTTCCCGAATCGGACTCTGGCCCAAAATCCCCTCTCCCTGCATCACCAATTGTGTTGCAAGCGCCTGAGCTTGCGAGTGATAACCGTAACGCTCAATCCCTTGCAAGCCAAATAATGCCTGATCTAACCACACTGGTCCGCGCCAATACTTTGCAGCAGCAAAGCTAGGACTGTCGGCACTCACTGTTGGAAATGGAATCAAGGTGCCAAATTGCGCAGCCCCAAGATGACGTTCAACAATAATCTTGGCCTGGGCATCACTTGCAGCCCCAGCCCAAAGGGGAAGCCAGCCTTCAACGCCCTTACCTTGCTCTATCATCAATTCGCTGCCTGTTGCAAAATAACGAATATCATAGAAAAACCCTGATTCAGGATCATACATCTGCATCTGGATCTGCTTGGCTAACCTCGTCGCCTCCACATCCCACTTCTTGGTATCACCATTACCCAATGCCTCAGCCATCTGCTGCAAAAAACGTTTCTCAGCATACAGATAAGCATTAAGATCAACCGACTCCTGTGATACCGAATAACCTACTAATTGACCTGCACTATGGTTTTGCCACACAGTTAATGCACCATCCACATCAAATCGTGGCGCGTTATCCATTCCCGACTCCCACGCAGCCGCTTCAATAACAGCTTCCGCATTAATAGAGCCATCTTCATTGAGGTGCATTGGATGCAGATTAGCGCCGTACTCGGCTAAACCGTTATCGTTGTTGTCACGGTTGCGATACCACCATTCATGATACGCCACCAATTTGGGATACATGGTCGTGAGAAAGCCCACATCCTTATCTTGCTCGTAGATCTGCCACACCGCCCACGCGGCCAATGGCGGCTTACCATTACGCTCGTTCCAGTTGCCTCCACCACCACCACGCTGAGCATCTTTATTGTAAAAAATGGCGTCAGGCAGATTGCCTGCATCTTGTGGTCTTAACGGATCTTGCGCCGTAAATTGATAATCAAACATGGCGAGTACATTCGATTTCGCCAACTCAGTATCGAATCGGGCTAAGGCAACCGCCTGCTTCCAGGTATCCCAGGCCCATACACCGTTAAACCATTTATAAGTAATCGATGGGGTAATCGCATCATGGGCAAGCGCTCCTGCTGGGCTACGCCAGTTATGCAGCAAGGTCAGCATGCTTTTCACGCCCAGTTGGCGAGCACTTTTATCACCACCTTGAATAACGTTATCGAGTCTTGATTGCCACTGACCGCGATTGCTCGCAAGCTGGGTATCAATCAGGGCCCAGTCGGGTTCCTTATGTGCTGTGCGCTCGGCTTGAGTATGAAAATAACGCTGCGCCGATACGAAGGTATGCTGCTGGCCCGCCTCTATGGCAATTGGCTTGGCGATGGCGCGATAACCGGATTTCTCGTTAAGATTAATCTTCATATCGCGATCAAACCAAAGATCATACTCGGCATCAGCTAACTGAATTTGCCAAGTTTCCATGATCGGATTAAGTTGCCATCGAATATGGTTTTCCCCGGCTAGCGTCTGCTTTATCAAGCTGTAATCAGGCAATGAAGGATGTGAGGTGAAGGGCGCGCCATGCCACACCAACTGCCAGTGTTGCGGCTGATGAGACAGGTTGATTAACTCAGTATGGATCACTGCTGTGCGATTATCGCTATAACTCAGGCTTAAATTCACCTGCAGATCAGACCAAGTAAAAGACTGCACTAGACCATCAGGCTTACTGTAAATCTCAACCTTATTGGCACTTTCAAAGGCAATAAACTCGTCTTTATCTAGATTAATAAGCTGCAAGCGCTGCAAACTATCACTCAGATGCAAACTGTACTCTTGCGCGATAAACAAGGGCCCAGTAAAACTCGCGTAGTAATCCGCATTGTCGGGCAAGTGAAAGCCATGCCAGGCACCCTGGTCGGTATAAACAGAGCCTATGGCCAGATTCCCCTTATTATCGCGCTGCTCCATCGAGCTTGGCGTACCCTGATACGGCAGCAGGTTTTGATAATCGGGAGAATCGAGTGAGGAAAGACTGGCGATACACAGTAGCAGGCAATTTAGCATGAGTTATTGTTATTTTTGAATATTATATCCAGAGTATTACAGGCTAAAATTTGTTCTGCAAGCCCGTTTAACCTTAGTTCACGATCCAAAAACTGAAATCATTATTGTCAGTCATTGATAGCGAGACTTAACTGACTGCCCACCAGTGGTAGATGCGCGTTTGCCAATCAGCTTACTGCCCGGTGTGACTAATGTAATTAGCGACACCGTCGAGGAACATCTGCACCGAGATCATCACCAGTACCATCCCCATAAGACGCTCGACAGCAGTTAGGCCTTTTTCACCTAAGACTTTAGTGAACGCTTTATAGAACAGCAAAATCACCGCACTTACGCCCCAAGCAGATACCAGTGCGATAGTCCAATCGAGCATGCGCTCATTGTCCGTGTGCGCCAGTAAAATCAATGCGGCTAACACAGAAGGGCCAGCCATTAATGGGATAGCCATGGGTACAATAAAAGGCTCTTCACCTGCCGCCAGACCAACCACGCCACCGGGTTGAGGGAAAATCATCCGAATCGCGATTAAGAAGAGAATAATACCGCCTGCAATACTCACCGACTCAGTGCGTAAATTCAGAAAGTTAAGGATAGCTTCCCCGGCGAACAGAAATAACATCATGATCACCAGCGCAAATAGCAACTCACGGATCAACACGCCACGGCGCTTTTTAGGTTCAATATGACGTAATATCGACGCAAAAATAGGTAAATTACCTAAAGGGTCCATAATAAGAAATAACATGACTGCCGCAGAGAAAGTATCCATAAGTAAATAATTCTATTCGCTGTAAAATATAATATTCTATAGTGTTTAACCGACAACTTAACAAATAGCAGCCAAACAACACCACATAAATTCACAATTAACTTGAATTAGTTGCGACTGAGTATCAATGTAAATTCAACATTGCACTCTGCTAATTCGCCACAACACTGGTATACTATGGCGTTTTTTCCGTGCTGCCGGTTTAATTTGGAACTCAATGCTGTATCTCTTAGCTAGCTGTATCGCACTATTATTAGGTCCGCTGTTTTATCGATTCTTTTCGGCAGGCAATGGATTACAAAAAGGCCTAGACGGATTTATATTCGTGTCTCTGGGCGGCTTAGTGCTGATCCATATTCTTCCTGAGCTATTAGAACATGGCGGATTTCTGGCCATTGTATTTGTCGTTATCGGCATGTGGGGGCCCACTCTCAGCGAGCGTCTGTTCCACCGCTATTCAGAAGTGACCCACAATCTCACCTTAATTCTAGGTATTGGCGGCCTATTGCTGCATACCATCACAGATGGTGGCGCGATGATCTTAGCCCAGCAAGAGGGCAACTCCATCTTGCTAGCACTCGGCATTATTCTACATAGATTACCTGTAGGCGTTGCGATCTGGTGGTTACTCAAACCACAAGTCGGCAGTCGCTGGGCAATGGTGGTATTAGCTGCCATGATGCTACTTACCTGTGTAGGCTATTTTGCTGGTGAACAACTACTGTCGCAGTTAAGCCTAGAAAATACAGTTTACTTACAAGCCTTTGTAACAGGCTCAATCTTGCATGTGGTGCTGCATCAGCCTCACGGCTCACCCGACACTGACAAGCAAGGCAAATACGAATATCAGGCTGGTATCGGCAGCTTGTTGGGTATCGTTTTACTGGTACTACTGCTAATGGTAGATTCAGGCGGTCACGAGCATCATCACCATAGTCATACAACAGAACACCTGCTCGACTGGATGCTGACGATAGCCCCAGTGTTATTACTGGCTTACGCGGTGGCGAGTCTGCGCTTTCATTATGGACTCACGCCTCATGATCAGCAGTTAAGCCGTCTCTGGTTACAACGATTACTTGGCCCTGAAGCCATTATCATTACCGGCTTACTTTTAGGACCAACATTTGCGTTATTACAAGCAATCTCGGTACTGATTATTGGCTGGCAATTGACACGCTGCAATGTTGAGCCGACGGATCCCCATGACCACCTTCCCGCTTCAGCGTGGCGCTTTGGCTTCGCACACTTAGTTGACCGCAGTGCGCCATGGATCCTATTGAGCCTAGTGTTAGCCAATCTAATTGGTCACCCTGCAGTGCCATTATCGAGCCCGCTAGTACAGGTTATTGTGCTGTTATTGGTATTTTTACCTATGCGCTTCTGTAATTTAGGTGCTGCGGTATTATCTTTATCGTTAGCCTACAGTGGCTGGACGACCACAGCGGTTATGCTGCCATTAATCGCCGCGCCAATATTTAATTTAGCTCAGCTAAAATTGATGAATTGGACGCAAAAGGCCAGCTTATTTGCGCTACTGATCACCTTGCTAGGTGCAATTGAGTTATTACACCCTAAATGGCAAGCCCTGGTTCATCTGCCTGCCACGCTAAACAATATCTGCTTAATCATAGTGGCTATCTTGTTTGCAACCAGTTTGCTTCGCCTTGGGCCACGTAAGTTCTTGAGTCGATTAATGCTACTTAAGCCTAAATCACATGCCCATGTTCACGCTCACGGGCACGCACATTCAGACAAGCATGCGCACTCTGATGCACAAGAACATAACAATAGTCATGCGCATAACCATGGCCATAAAAAGAAGCATAACCACAAACATCATCACTAGGCTTTAGACATTAGACTTTAGGTTCTAAACCTCTAGTCGCTAGCTTTTCTAAGTCATGGGCATTAACCTGTATCCATGACTTAGATTTGAGCTTTGTTTATGTGCATTCTATTTGTAGCCCTGCAAACCCACCCCGAATTCCCATTAATCATCTGCGCGAATCGCGATGAGTTTCACTATCGGCCAACCGAACCCGCTCATTTCTGGCCCGCATTAAATCAGTCACATAAACTGCTAGCCGGAAAAGATCTCGAAGCCGGTGGCACCTGGCTTGGAGTAAACCAGCAAGGTAAGGTTGCCGGCCTCACCAATATTCGCGCGCCAGAACTTAACCAAAATAACATGAAAAGCCGGGGTGAACTGGTGCTAAAAGCCCTTGAGGCTGATGGTATAGATCAACGCTGGTTGCAGGATTACAGTCGCTTCTACAATCCATTCAATTTGCTCTTTGGCGACGAACACCTGTTGCAATGCTTCGATAGTCGCAGTCAAACGCTGACTACTCTCAGCCGCGGATTTCACTCCATCAGTAATGGTGCGCTAGATGACATTTGGCCTAAGATGGCTCGGGGCACTCAAGCAATAGAACAGCACATTAGCAATCACACCACGCCCGATATCGACGCCTTACTCAATATAATGACCGACAATACCCAAGCGCCCGATGCAGAGTTACCGGCAACAGGCGTGAGTGTAGAGTGGGAACGCCACTTATCATCAATCTACATTCAGCATGAAGAGTATGGTACTCGCTCGACCAGCATTATTTTAAAAGACAAACAGGGCAAGATACATTTCACTGAAGTGAGGTATGATGGCAAGGGGCGAAACTTAGGTAGGGATGAGTTCGTTATAGCGCCAGCAAGTTAAGCTGGCTTTTTTGCGAGCCGAATATTGAGCTCATCTGATATTGTACTCACCTTAGAGCGAGTTCAAGCAATAGTAAGATGAGCGTCTCCGGTATTAATCTTTTACTTTACGCTCATCTATCACAGCATGCCCAATCAAAAAGAGTGAGCCTATAACCAGTAAGGCCGCAGGTAATATAAACGCCATATAAACTCCTTACTTTTGTTAAAGCTATCAATATCAAGCTTTGCAGTCTAAAAGTTTGCTCGCTCAGCGAGAGGTTAGCTAATGACAGTTTTAGTCTAGCAGGCTCAATCCGATGTGTGGTCATGAGTGATCACCCAGCGATCATCGATTTTTTCAACCAGCAAAGTAAACACACCATTAGGGTTATCTTTAGCTCGCTCTAGTGACCAGCGTCCGACAACGATCGCCGCATAGTTACTTAGCATCTTGGTTTCTTTAATCGTAAAAGTGAGTGCGCCTAAAGCCGCCTTGTCTGGATAATGCTTCTTGTATGCCGCTAAGGTTTTATCCCAGCCGTAGCTAAATTTGCCATTCGACACAAAACGCATTTTGTCGTTATTCCAATAGCCTTGCATGTAAGCATCCAAGTCACCGCGATTCCATGCAGCCTGTTGTTCAGCCAAAATACTCGCAATATCATCCGTTGGCACAGCGTTGGCATTAAAGGCCAAACACAACAATAAGACACTGATTCCTTTTTTAAACATTGCCACTCTCCGATCGGGCTTTATTAGGTGTACTATACCCAAATATCCATCTGACGTCTTGCCGCCAATCATAGCTAATGATTGGCTAAAGCGGCAGAAAACATCAATACTCTAAAAAAAGGCCGGAAGGTTTTCGTTATATGTTTCAATTATTTTGGAAAGGGCTGCTAAAACTCATCGGCTGGAAAATATCCGGCGAGCTGCCAAAAGATAAGCAATTTATTGCGATTGTCGCACCGCATACCAGCAACTGGGACTTCATCATTGGGGTTATCGCCCGTGGCGCACTAGGCGTACAAATCAACTTCTTAGGTAAGCATCAACTGTTTATCCCACCGTGGGGCTGGTTTTTTCGTGCTATTGGTGGCACCCCCGTCGACAGACGTCAAAGTAACAATATGGTCGATGCCGTAGCCGAGTTATTTCAAGCCAATCCCAATTTCCGTCTAGCTTTGGCTCCAGAGGGCACCCGTAGCCCAGTATCTCGCTGGAAAACTGGTTTTTATCATATCGCCAATAAAGCTCAAGTACCGATCATAACCGTCGGACTCGATTTCGGTAGCAAGACAGTCGTGATTGCCGAAGGCAAAACACCAACAGGCAACATTCGACAAGATATGAACGAAATCGTCGACTTTTACCGCTCAATTCAAGGCCGTCACCCTAAGGCTATCCCCGACTATAATCCTTAGGTGTTTGCCTAAATAATGTCTGGCGGCTATAGTGCTGCCAGTCATTTAAAATTGTATAAAATCTATGAGCTTTGATACCTGGTTACTCTACCTGTTTGCCATATTGTTGATTGCCGTGTCTCCTGGCACCATGGCTGTATTGTCTATGGGTCACGGCATTCACTATGGTAAGAGTCGCAGCATAGCCACTGCATTTGGCAGCGTCACTTCGGCATTGATATTAATGATGGCGTCAGCTGCCGGCTTAGGCGCCCTGTTAAGCGCGACTGAATACGGCTTTACGATATTAAAATGGTGTGGCGCAGCTTATCTTCTGCTTCTTGGGATTAAATTACTGCTCACCAAGGGCGATGGTAAAGGCTTAGAGCTTAAGACAACCCAAGGTAAAGGCACGCCAAAACAGCTATTTAAACAGGCCTTTTTGGTGGGCATTAGCAACCCCAAAGATCTGCTGTTTTTTGCCGCATTGTTCCCTCAATTTATCGATATTACAGCGCCTCAAGGGCCACAACTGGCCATACTTGCTGCAACTTGGGCCGTGGTAGATTTTAGCTTTGTCATGATCTACGCCAGCATGGCGAATGTGCTCGCGCCAACACTGAAGTCGAGTAATAAACTGCATTGGTTTGATAGAACTAGCGGTGGAGTATTTGTGGCATTAGCGGCAATTTTGGTGACTCGCGAAAACTAATTTCTCACCAATACCAATCAGTGTAAGCCACAAAATAAACAGCCAGGATTAATACTGATGAGTGTAAACCTGGCTGTTACTATGTATCGCAATATCAAGAAAAGATTAATGCTTCAAGCTGCGAACATCCGCTCCCGTCGGGCCTTGGAATACTCTTAAACCAAATTCAGGCAATATCGCAAACAGGTGATCAAATATATCGGCCTGAATGCCCTCGTAAAAATCCCATCTTGTATCGTTAGTAAACACATAAAGCTCGATAGGGACGCCTAGCTCGGTTGGTGCCAGTTGACGCACCATCAGCGTCATATCTTTACGGAGCTTATCGTGCTGAGTTAAGTACTCTTGGATATAAGCCCTAAAAGTACCTAAGTTGGTTAGATGACGGCTATTCACATACATGTCTGCATCTTGTACATGAGCGTTATATGTAATGATCTCCGCCGACTTTGCAGAGAAATAGTCTTTAAGATGATTGATCTTGCTTAAGCTACGCATATCATCTTCAGTTAAAAAGCGCACCGATTGAATGTCAATTTGTATCGCACGTTTGATCCGTCGCCCACCAGATTCAGACATGCCACGCCAGTTTCTGAAGGCCCCAGAAACCAAAGCATAAGCGGGTAACATGGTCAGGGTCTGGTCAAAGTTGCGCACTTTAACAGTGGTTAACGACACCTCCTCTACTGTGCCATTGGCTCCAAAGTTGTCCATTTCGATCCAGTCACCCGGGCTCACCATACGGTTAGCAGCAAGCTGAATACCCGCCACAAAGCCCAAAATGGTATCTCTAAATACCAACATGACTAAACCCGTCGCGACACCTAAACCACTTAAGAAATAAACAGGTGATTGGTTTGCTAACACTGAAATAGAGATGATGATAGCCACAAAGAACATGAACAATTTAGCCAGCTGCACAAAGCTCTTAATCGGTAATCTACGACTCACTAAATTATAATCAGCGATTTCATTGGCAGCGTCTAACGAGCTATAAATAGCGCGAACGAGCAATACCACAATCATCACGTCGAGTAACCGGTCGCTTAAGCTACTCATTACTTTATGGTCACTCAACGCCAGCGGCATCAAAATATTCAAGATAAGAACGGGAACCAGTATCGCGATCTTCTCGAGTACTTGATGACGCATGAAAATATCGTCCCAATGCGCTTTCGAACGCAGAATAACCATATTCATGGTGGTTACAACGCCGCGCTTGACGAAGAAATAACCAATAAAAGCGATAATAAAGCATGCAACCACCATAATAGCGCTAGACATACCATCTGATGGCTGAGCATCAATGCCGAACTTGGTAAGCCACTCCACTATCGATGAGCGTAATTTCTGATCCAAAATCTCTCTCCACTTTTGATCGACCCCACACGGAGCATCGATCTAAACAAAGCCCAACATCAGTATCGAGCTAGTTCAACACTATTGTTACAAACCGCTATTATTTCGGCTATTTTAGCACTGTTGGTTGACTGTAAACAAAAGATTGAGAACAATCCATCATCCTATGTCAGACGTTTAAGAGATAAGCATGATTAGATTATTAGTAGCCAGCTTAGTCGCTTTATTTAGCCTTAACGCTATGGCAAATGATTACAGCCAAGACGACACCTTCAAACCAGCCCCCGTAATGGCTATAACTGTAGACTATATTCCCGCCGCAGAAGCTATGTACGGTATCACCGTTGCGCCTCGCCATTATGACCGTGACTATGCCGACTGGGGCTATTACATAGGTTATGCCCAGAGTAAAAAAGAAGATGTTTACGTCGAGCCGCCGGGTGAAGCCTACACTCGTGACACCCTCTGGCGCTTTGGCCTCAGTTATTCACTCACCAGTGATCTCAGCCTCTATGGCGGTGCCGCGGCCTATACAACAGAGTATTCTTCAACCACCAATATCGTCCCTTATATTGTCGGTGCCGAGCCCGTCTGGGAAACAGATAAAAATACCACATGGGGAGCAGAAGTCGGCCTGCGTTACGTTATAGGTAAACGCCTTATACTAGGCGCTGGCTATAACTCGGCAACAGAGTCCGCAGTCTTTAGCATCGGTTACTCTATGTAAGAGCTAGCGACTATGTATGACTTAGAGATGATGTATAAATTAGAAACTATGTATGAATTAGAGATGATGTATAAATTAGAGACGATGTATAAATTAGAGATGATGTATAAATTAGAGACGATGTAAAACATAATGCTCAAACATCGTCAAAGCATCATTTTCTCAGTTTAAGTTATTCCCAACGGACTAGAGTTACTTACCCCTAATTCAATTAAACATATTGAAAGTTCTGCAAAATAAAATCGCACCTTTAACTTGATATTCCCCAGCTTTAAAAGACGTAAAAGGTGTATTACCGGAAAAATGATGCTGTTTAAAAAACACATTATCGACATGAACACATGACTCTGTATAGTCCGCCGTTTTTACAGCACCCATCCCCATATTTATAACGACAAAAACGAATCCCAGCGCAACAATAGCAATGATACAAACATTCAATATTTTCATGATTCCCTTCTTTATAAAGTCCCTACAATCATACTCATAATATTGTTTAATGTTATAAAGTTAACTGCTGTTTAAATTTTGCAGGGAGTGTACTGTATCGCTTATATTTCGTCCACCCGCTCAAGCAACAGTTCACCCCAAGCGATGCGTTCGAGCTTATACTTGAGTCTCATCATGAGTATAGGGTTGCAACGCAGGGATCATAAAGCCAGCATAGAGGCAGGATAGTTTTTTAGTGCGACCCTTAAGTTCTGAAACGTTTAAATCTCTACCGTTTAAATCTAACTTCATGCAGTATCAATCCTTTAGTAGTTTGTCTATGCTAAGCCAATCTCAGTTAATAGGTTAACACTCATGTATAAAACCCTGCGAATCTACGCCTCGATTGCGTTCTTAATGTTTTCTATCCCAGCTCTAGCTGAAGAAGTAACAAGAGTTACCTTAGAAAATGGCGCCACGGTTAAACTAAACGACGACTTTACTTGGGAATATGTCATTCTTGAGAGTCAAACAAAGCCTGATACCGCAGTGCCTGTCACTCTACCAGCAACTGTCGGCGCTGCAGCGATTGCAGACAGTACAGCGGTTGCAAAAAGTGCAGCAGTAGCAGGAAGCGCAACCGCAGTAGAAAATACAACTGCCACAAAGAATGCAACGCGAGCAACAACGGCAGCTGTGCCAACAACACTACCGGCTAACACAGAAACACTGACATCAAATGCTATTGCACAATCTGAACTATTAAAATCAACTGCTAAAAGCGGCGTAAAAGTCAGCTTGTTAAACAGCCAATGGGATGACGATGGCCGTCTTGGACTCACATTCGATCTGAGCAGTAACAGCCCTGAGCACTATGTAATGATTCAGTTAGAGATCAGCCTATTCGCCGATTCAGGTGCATTAATCAAAAAAGAAACCGTCAAGGTATGGCAGGCTATTTTCAGAATGCCAGATACTTATCTTCGCAAAGGACAGACTCGCGATAGCCGCGTATTCTGGGTAGAGGGCATCGACAAAGCTCAGTGGAGCAAGCAGCTGATGAGTTTAAAAATCGGTGAGATGGATTCACGCATGTAAGCAATAGCGAAATGAATACCTAAGCGCACAATCGAAGCCTGCGGTGCTCTACCAACGCAGGCTTTTTGCTTTATCCCGCCCGCCCAGCTGCGATAATACTATTCTAAGTTTTCCATAAATCTATTTACAACAACAGAAATAAAACCATTAAATAATACTATCAACACTAACAAGTATAAAAAGCACACCTAAACCAAGTTAACTTAATTCAAAATAATTATATTTTCAGGACATTCAAAAAGTATTTATTAAACCAATAAAAACTATTTCATTAAATTTATCAAAAACACACAAAACAAAATCAAAACGCCACCCAAGTGCTTACACAATCAAGCACACTAGTCACTAGCTAACTACACACTCAAAATATTAGACAGCTTATTACACACTGAGATTAATCTTTAATATAAGTAAAAAATAATTTTTTACTCTTTTTCGCTAGCGACAGATCTAACTTTAAAATGGCGAAAAAAACGTCTCAGCTCTACTTCACTAAGCGACAGCCAAAAAAAGGGCCCTTAGGCCCTTTTTGCAACGACTAACTGGATCTACAACCTATAGGCTTGGCAAAATACCGGCTGGCAAGTAAGCGTTATAGCTAGCGGTGATCAGTAGATCGGTGGCCGCTTCGATATCTGGGCCGAAGAAACGGTCCTTATCGTAGTAAGTCACCAGCTCACGTAACTCTGCTTTGGCTTTAGCCACGGCGAACGCTGGTTGCAGTGGACGACGGAAATCTAAACCCTGCGCTGCAGCAAGCAGTTCAACCGCCAATACACCACGAGTGTTTTCTGACATGTCGCGTAGTCGGCGCGCCGCAAAGGTTGCCATCGACACGTGATCTTCTTGGTTCGCCGATGTCGGTAAGCTGTCTACTGATGCAGGATGGGCGTAAGTTTTGTTCTCTGATGCCAATGCAGCAGCCGTTACCTGCGCAATCATAAAGCCTGAGTTAACCCCGCCGTTTTCAACCAAAAATGGAGGCAGTTTCGACAGATTAGAGTCAATCAACAACGCGATACGGCGCTCAGCGATAGAACCAAGCTCAGCAATCGCAATCGCTAAGTTGTCCGCAGCCATAGCCACAGGCTCGGCGTGGAAGTTACCACCAGAGATAATATCGCCAGTGTCTTGGAACACCAGTGGGTTGTCGGTTACGCCGTTAGCTTCTGTGCCTAGCACGTCTGCCGCGTGGCGAATTTGAGTTAAACATGCGCCAAGCACCTGTGGCTGACAACGCAGTGAGTAAGGATCTTGTACCTTTTCACAGTTAACGTGATCTAAGCTGATCTCTGACTCATCACCGAGCAGATGACGGAACACAGCCGCCGAATCAATCTGACCTTTTTGACCACGAGCAGCGTGAATACGTGCATCAAACGGGCTACGACTGCCCATTGCCGCTTCAACGCTCATGGCACCAATCACTGAGCTTGCAGCAAACAGATCTTCTGCGTTAAACAGACCTTCAAGTGCTAATGCCGTTGAAGCTTGAGTACCGTTAAGCAGTGCTAACCCTTCTTTGGCCGCCAGTTCAAGTGGTTTAAGCCCGGCGATTTCAAGACCCTGCGCGGCGCTAATTAACTGACCTTTATAACTCACTTCGCCTTCTGCAAGCAGTGGCAAACACATGTGTGATAGCGGCGCTAAGTCACCCGATGCACCGACAGAACCTTTCTCTGGCACACAGGGATAAACTTCAGCATTCACCAGTGCGATCAGGAAGTTGATCACCTCTAAACGAATGCCAGAAAAACCACGGCTCAGTGAGTTGATCTTCAATACCATCATCAAGCGCACAGTCGCATCGCTCATAGGTTTGCCGGTACCTGCAGCGTGAGACAGCACAATAGAGCGCTGTAGCAGTTGCAGGTCGTCAGCAGCAATCTTGGTGTTTGCCAACAAGCCAAAGCCGGTGTTAATACCGTAAACTGTGCGGCCTTCATCCAATACTTGCTGTACTAGCCCTGCACTGGTGTTGATATCGGCGATAGCACTTTGTGCTAGCTCTAATGTTACCTTGCCACGACTGATCTCACGGATTTGCGATAGGGTTAACGTACCCGGAGTTAATACTAAATGACTCATGTTAATGCCTCTTATTCTTATACTGCTCGATGAGAGCGGCTTATAGCATTGGCAGGTCTAAGCCCTGCTCTTTTGCACATTTTTTAGCGATATCGTAGCCCGCATCGGCGTGACGCATCACCCCTGTTGCCGGGTCATTCCACAGTACCCGACCTAAGCGCGCCGCAGCGTCATCACTGCCATCTGCCACAATCACCACACCTGAGTGCTGGCTAAAGCCCATACCAACACCACCGCCGTGATGCAAGGATACCCAAGTGGCACCGCTTGCCGTGTTCAGTAGTGCGTTCATTAACGGCCAATCCGATACCGCATCAGAACCATCGAGCATAGATTCTGTTTCGCGGTTAGGGCTAGCAACAGAGCCGGAATCTAAATGGTCGCGACCAATCACAATTGGCGCAGAAAGCTCGCCATTTTTTACCATTTCGTTAAAGGCGAGTGCCAAACGAGCACGATCTTTTAAGCCTACCCAGCAGATGCGTGACGGCAGACCTTGGAAAGCGATACGCTCGCGCGCCATATCTAACCAGTTGTGTAGATGTGGATTATCAGGAATAAGCTCTTTTACTTTAGCGTCAGTTTTATAGATATCTTCTGGGTCGCCAGACAGTGCCACCCAGCGGAATGGGCCAATGCCCTCACAAAATAGCGGACGTACATATGCAGGCACGAAACCGGGGAAGTCAAAAGCGTTTTCAACGCCTTCTTCAAATGCCATTTGGCGGATGTTGTTACCGTAATCGGTGGTCGCCGCGCCTGCAGCTTGTAGCGCCAGCATGGCTTTTACTTGCACTGCCATTGACTGCTTGGCCGCTTTAACCACTGCCGCTTCGTCAGTTTTACGCATTTCAATCGCTTGCTCTAGCGTCCAGCCTTGTGGCAGGTAACCGTTTAGCGGATCATGCGCCGAGGTTTGGTCAGTCACTACATCAGGGGTAATACCGCGTTCAACCAGTTCGGCAAATACGTCAGCTGCGTTACCAAGCAGACCAACCGAAACGGGCTTGCCATTAGCATTAGCTTCATCAATCATCGCTAAGGCTTGATCAAGGCTAGTGGCTTTTTTGTCGACGTATTTGGTCCGTAGACGGAAATCTATACGAGTTTCATCCACTTCACAGGTCAATACTGAGTAACCCGCCATAGTGCCCGCTAGAGGCTGCGCGCCGCCCATGCCACCTAGGCCACCGGTTAAGATCCACTTGCCTGCAGACGAACCATTAAAGTGTTGCTTAGCCATAGCAACGAACGTTTCGTAAGTCCCTTGGACAATGCCTTGTGAGCCGATATAGATCCACGAACCTGCTGTCATCTGGCCATACATGGCCAACCCTTTTTTATCTAACTCATTAAAGTGTTCCCAGTTAGCCCAATGTGGCACTAGGTTAGAGTTAGCGATGATCACCCGTGGTGCGTTACTGTGGGTTTTGAATACGCCAACTGGCTTACCCGACTGCACCATTAAGGTTTCGTCTTCTTCAAGGCGCTGCAGTACCTCAATGATTTTGTCGTAACACTCCCAGTCACGTGCCGCACGGCCAATACCGCCATAAACCACTAAGTCTTCAGGACGCTCAGCCACATCGGGGTGCAGGTTGTTCATCAACATTCGCATAGGTGCTTCAGTCAGCCAGCTCTTACAGCTGAGTGTTGTTCCTGTCGGCGCTATAATGCGGCGGCTCGGATCATGTCTCTTATCCATCGGTACTACCTCGTTCAATTTGTTTTTATGTTTTTCTTATCAGCTTATTTTTAAGCTTTATATTTACTGTCTTACTGTCAATTCTTTGGTAAATCATTAGTGAATCATTGCTAAAGCGTTTTGTTGATCGCTTTTACTTACATAGCGGCAGCCCACTGCGTCTTTACTCCCCAGCGTCTTTAACTAAAGGTCAGGTGGCCACCTAATTTAAATCGACTGCCGGGATGCACTAAGCGTGCAAAACTCACCACACCTTGGCGTGACCAAGTTCGGCGAGTAATCTGTAAACACGGCTCTGTGGCGGCAATTTGTAACAGGGCTAACTGCGCAATATCGGCCATTTTGGCCTCGATAGTGTGCTTAGCTTCGGTTAACGGTGCCACCATAGATAAATATTCATGGGGAGTTTGCAGCGTAAAATCTTGCGCTAAATACTCGGGTACCAGTTTAGGGTTAACAAAGCGCTCTTCTAGCTGCAGCGGTGTACCTTGCTCGCAGTGGACTAATACCGACTGATAAACCGCGCGGCCCTCTTCTAGCCCCAGCGCAATCGCAATCGCGCCCGTTGCCGTGGTTTGAGTCAGCAACACTTGTTGCACACTATAACCGTGACCACGGTCTTTGATCTCATCGGCAATATTGCGGATCGCCATCATCGAAGACTGGGTTTTTAGGCCTGCAACGAAAGTGCCTAAGCCTTGAGAGCGCTCTAATACGCCTGATTCGGTTAGCTCAGTAACGGCGCGACGCGCCGTCATGCGGCTGCAATTAAACAACTCGGCCAATTGATTTTCAGATGGCACACGGCTGTCTTCAGCCCATTCGCCAGACTCAATTTGCGCTAAAATATATTGCTTAATCTCTTCAAACTTTGGCGTTGCCATTAACTATCCCGTTGCTATTAAACTTGCTGCCCGCTATTTACATGCTCAAAAACTCGGCTACAATCCTAGCTTGTATATACAAGTAAATACAAGCTAGCTCACAAATTAATTTTAGTGCTGATATTTGGTGTTAGTATTCAAGTGCCACAAAAAACAACCTTAAAGAGAACTGCATCATGTCATGGGATCAAGTCTGGATAGATATCAACATCGCTACAATGTCGCCAAACATTTCAGCGCCTTACGGTGCCATTACCGATGCAGCGCTTGCTGTACAGGACGGCAAAATAGCTTGGGTTGGTAAGCGTAGCGAACTGCCTGAATTTGATGTATTCGCTACCCCAATTTACAAAGGTAAAGGTGGCTGGATCACCCCTGGATTAATCGATGCCCACACCCATTTAATATTTGCAGGCAACCGCGCTAATGAATTTGAACTGCGTCTACAAGGCGCGAGTTACGAAGAGATCGCCCGCAGCGGCGGTGGCATCATTTCAACCGTCAAAGCCTGCCGCGAAGCCGATGAAGCCGAACTATTTGAGCTGGGTCGCCAGCGCCTAAACGCACTCGCTAAAGAGGGCGTGACCACAGTAGAAATCAAGTCAGGTTATGGCCTAGATATCGAAACCGAGCTGAAAATTCTACGCGTCGCCCGCGAACTAGGTAAGCATCATCATGTAGACGTTAAAACCACCTTTTTAGGCGCACACGCTATTCCACCAGAATACAAAGACGCTCTCGGTAGTACAGAAAGGAGCGATGCCTATGTGGATCTGGTGATCAACGAAATGTTACCGCGCGTGATTGCAGAAAACCTTGCCGATGCTGTCGATGTGTTTTGCGAGAATATCGCCTTCAATTTAGAACAAACCGAACGCGTACTCACCGCCGCAAAAGATGCTGGACTGGATATCAAATTGCACGCAGAGCAGCTTTCTAATATGGGCGGCTCTGCCTTAGCAGCCAAGCTTGGCGCTAAATCGGTAGATCACATCGAATATCTTGATGAAGACGGCGTAAAAGCATTAAGCGAAAGCGGTACCTGCGCCACAATTCTTCCCGGCGCATTTTACTTTTTACGTGAAACCCAACACCCGCCAATCGACTTGCTGCGCAAATACAAGGTACCTATGGTGGTCGCCAGCGACTATAACCCGGGCTCATCACCAATATGCTCAAGCTTATTGATGCTCAATATGGCCTGTACGTTACTGCGTTTAACGCCAGAGGAAGCGTTAGCAGGCATGACCCGCAATGCCGCCAAGGCGTTGGGCATTGATGACCATGTGGGCGTTATCGAGGTCGGCATGACCGCCGATTTCTGTATGTGGAATATCAGTACCCCAGCGGAGCTAGCGTACACCTATGGTGTGGCATCGTGTGTGGATGTGGTGAAGAATGGTCACCTAGTACACCAATGATGAGCCATGCCTGAGCGATGAGGCTTTCTCATCGTTTGGGTGTTGCTGTTAGTTTTTATTGTATTTGGAACTTCGGAGTAGCTTCCGGCCGCCGTGGTTCCAATTGCTTGCAGCAGGTGCTGGACAGGATGTCCGAATGTCGTGATCACATGGATGTGAAAGAACGACCGTATGTGCAGACACTTCTTAGTCACGCTTTACATCATCAGCCTTTTAAGCAAAGCAGCTTAACTGTTTCTGCTTTTTGTATCTAATCACCTCAAAGGTAACTTACTGCACTGATGCAGCTAATGACCTGCGGTCGGCGCATGTGCAGACACTGCCGTGACACGCTGTAAATCCATCCCTGGAAGCTCGGCCATGACGTCCATGTCATGGACGGTCACGGCCGTATCTACACCGAGTTAGAAAAGCGATATCCTTAGCTCTGTAGGAAATATCTATTGCAGGGCCTTTTTCTGCTCAGACAATTCATCATCTTGGCTTTGCATATCTATAGCTCCAGCGATTTTATTTTCTTCATCTGCTAAAACCTTATTTGCTTTTTCATCTAGGTGCCTAGCCATTCGAGAGAACCCTGGGATTTTCGCCAATTTAACCACTGCATCAGCCATCTGAGAGCTTTTATCTAACGCATCCATTAAAGGATGATCACTTTTGTTATAGTCAGAAATTAATTTGCCCGGATTTTCTGAGTTCACACTGACTAAGTTAAAGAGTAACTTTAGCTTCAACTCTTCAGCAATATTCGTATCACCAATCCCACTAACCTGAGTAGAAAGCCCCTCAAATGTCCTACTAATAACACCTTTATGCGTATATTCTTCAATTAACCTCTTAGAAAGCTTATAACTTTTATTGGCTGAATAGGCCATCCATAGAACAGGAATATAGAGGGGCATCATGGCAAAAACTAAATAAGGCATATCTTTTATTATAGTTATAACCTCCACGTCATCACCCAATCTCAATGCGTTGAAAATAAATGGTATTAGTGAAATAAATACCAGTCCAGTTATGGAATATTTAAAAGTTTTATTATGCTTTTCAGATTCTAATTTTTCAGCCTTTGTTTTGGCTTCATATGCTGAAGCTAATCCAGCAGTTAAGGCATCGGGAAGTAAGTCACTAATTCTTTTCACAACGTCAGAGTGGGATTTATCACATAAAGAAATATGCTCTTGAAAAGTTGCTTTCGCATCAGTTTCAATAAGCTTTAACGATTGCTCTATTTCTTGTTTAGAACTCTCATATTGGCTAGACAATTGCTCAATGCTATCCTTGGTCGACTCATACGCATTCTTTAAGTTCTCTATAGTGCCTTCGATATGAATTTCATCTCCAGTAACTTCATCCTGTGTTTCATACCCATAAAGTTCCTGATGTACCTCCTCAGCTTCCTTTTTAATGACTGCGATACTGTTTAATAGCCCTTTTGCTTTTTTTTCAGTGCTTGCCATATCGGCAGATAGTGACTCTATGACTTCTACATCTGCCTCCAAAGACTCTCTTTCTTTTGTTAATTGAATCATTGTGCTGATAGTCTCTTGTGAAGACTCCATAAGCTCTATAAGTTCTGCATGATATTGAGCCACCTCTTTAGCGAGCCCTGATGTCCTGACCCTCAACTCATTAAGATCTACGCTCCCTTCTTCAACTGAAGACAATATCTCTGTTATAGAATCTTTCAATTTAACAATGCAGTCAGCAGCAGCTTCAGCTTCGTCTTTGGCTTCAAGAGCACGATTACGATACTCAGAAGTCTTTCTTTTAGCTTGAGCGGCTTCCCTAACATTCTCTGGAATAGACTCTTTAAGCTCATCTAGCTCATTAGATATTTGAGTTATTTTTTTCCAAATCTCATCTTTTTCTTTAAACAAAAAATCTAACGACATGCTGAAAGTTCTCTAATCAATGTAACTAGCTGTTATGAATAAAATATTATCATGTAAACCAAGCAAGCCATACTTACTTTTGATTACCATATTTGATTGAAAAAGCAGTCTTCAACTATGAATTTAGCCATTAATATCAAGCCTAAATGTAAAGCTAATCATCACAGGAAACACCTATTCCCCATCGAAGTTGCCGAAGTGCGTAGATAAAAATGCCGTAGAGCCATCATGGATGATGGTTCAGGCTCGGGGGGACATGGCCGTTCTCAGGCATCCATGCCATCACGGCATTTGTGAATCCATTCACATCAGATGTCCCATCTGAGCCGTTAGGCGATTTTTATTGAAGCATGAGGCCCGTATCTAATGCATGTAACTTCGTCGGGGGCGGCAGGGGTGATCCAAGAGGGGATTGCTGTTGATCCCCTTTTGGCCGAGTGTGAGCTGGAAGCTCACGACCTTTTATCAAGCGTAGCTTGATTGCCTGTCACTGAAACCTAAGTCAGGCGAAGCCTGATAAGATTTATCAAACGAAGTTTGATCGATTTAAAAAATTGAAATCCAAATGACACAAAAAACAACCTAAGTTTGAAAAATCAAACCTCAACTATGAGGCGGATAACAATTACCATTGTATAATCACCCCACAAAAACCTAACCCACTGATAAATGTCTAAATACTTATTCAAACTACTCATTGCGTTCTGCAGCGTAATCGCTATAGCAAATCACGCTAGCGCTAACAGTAGCAAATTAGACTTGAGCGACTACGATGCCGATGTCGCGGCATTGCTACAGGAGTATCAGGGGCAAGATGCTAACTCGCGGCCAATCGTACCGTCTGTTTTGGTGTTTAATGAGAGCGAACAAGCCTCAACCTACGTCGACTTTAAACGTGGTTTAATCTTGGTCGAAACCAGCAGTAAAGCGCAGCTAAAAGAAGCTGTGGTACAGGTGCTGCTGACCCAAATAGACCCTAAGGTTATCGATGCGCAAACCGCACAAGACTTTGGTTTAATCGGTAAAAAGAAAAAGCCCTTCTTTTGGGGGCAAGTACTCGACCAAGAAGGTAAAGCGATTGAGTTTCAATGGCGGGCATCGCGTTACGCCGACCACCTAGTCGCTAAAAGTAAACGGGTTAACTCGCGCTTTAGAGTCGCGATTCACATGGTGAAAGAACACACCACCATCGCCGGTAACAAGTACATCAACTATGCCCGCAGTGCGAGCCGTAAACACGGCATTAGCACAGATCTAATCATGGCAATTATTGAAACCGAAAGCTCGTTTAACCCATTGGCCCGTTCGCGCTCTAATGCACTTGGGTTAATGCAAATTAAAGCCAATACCGCTGGTCGCGACTACTTCAGCTTAATCCAGGGCTATAAACATACTCCGTCATCGGCTTACCTTTATGATCCGGCCAAAAACATTGAGGTCGGTACGGGCTATTTAAAGATACTTTCAAGCCGTTACCTTAAGGGGATTACACATCCTAAGAAACGTGAATATGCGGTGATCTCAAGCTACAACGGCGGCGCAGGGAATCTGTGGAATAGTCTCGACTCTAGGGGGAATCGCACCAAGGCCTTGGCGCGGATTAATAAGATGACGGTCAGTGAGTTTTATTGGTTTTTAACCCACCGCCATAACCGTGAAGAGACCCGAAACTACCTGAAAAAAGTCAGCAGTAAGCAGAAGAAATATCTTTAATTCATAGACTGTAATTTAGCACTTACAGCCGCCCCTTTATCTCCCACTTTACAGACAAAACGATAGCCCATTGGCTATCGTTTTAACGTGCAATCAGGCGAGCGATTAAAACTTACTTTGCTGTTTATACTTAGCCAGCTGTTTAGCGTACTTGTTCTGATAAAAAGGATGATCGGTAATATCCAATGCTAAGGCCTGATATTTTATCGCCTGCTCTATCTCTCCTAGCTTGGCATAAGCGCCTGCAATGGCATCATAAGCAGTATATGCTTCTGGTGAGTCAGTAATCGCTACCTTATACACCTCAATCGCCTTGCTTGGTTCGGCCTCAAGGTAGCTGTCACCCAGCTGTATTAATGAGCTGGTTGCTGGCACTTTAAAACCATACTTTTGTTCAGTTAAAAACTGATAATGTGCCAAAATAGCCTTTGCACCTTGCTTTGAAATCTCTGAATCTGCCGCCAACACTTGATGGTAATCATCGAATAACTGCTCAATAGCAAAGGCTGTAGCGAGCACAGGTTGCGTCATGTAGTAACTGCCATCAAAACGCTTTATACGGTAATCCAACGTGCTATTCGCATGCGCTTTAATAATGGCTTCCATCTCTGCAAATGACGCAAGCTGCCTCTGTTCAAAGTTACTGTCACTGGTGCTCATAAACAAAAATCGTGGCTTACCTTGCATATCAGCAAGCTTTTTCGGCGCATCTTTAATGACATAGGCAAAATCTTTACTTAGCACAGGGCTTGCTACAAAGTAGGCATTAAACAAGCTGGGGCGATTGATTAATGTGTATAACCCTAGTCCTGCATTGCCGGTAAAACCATTTAAAATGCGAAAACCATTAGTGCGGTATTGCTTGTCGATTGCGGGCAGTAGATCTTGCTCAATATAATCGAGCAGTTTTTGATTGCCCCGCTCCTCTATCGCTAGCCCTTTTAACTCACCTAAGCCCTGATGACCGTCTGGCGCAGTCACAATAATAGTCTCTAACCAGGGCCATTCACCGTTGTGGCTCATCCAGTCATGCATGCCCGCGAGCAAGGCCTGACTTCGTGGTTGAAAATCAACTAACACCACATATTCTTTATCTGGCTTAGTACCGTAGCTAGAAGGAAGGGTCACTATAAACTCAGCCGGTTCGATAAGTGTGGAAGTTACTGTTAGCGGCTCCACTACGCTGGCACTAGCGTTAACATTGGCACTCAAAAAGAGCCAAACTAAACAGATTAAAACAAGTATTCTAGTCATTTTCTTTCCCTGAAATGTCGCTATTTAAGTCAGGCTGTTGCAGCTAACTAATTAAGTGAATGGTTAAGTTAACAGCAGAACATTAAATCAACAACCGTTCTGCCGTTAGATAATCATCATAGCGAGTCACAAGTTTATTATGTGCTAATCAATATCTCGGCTTCATTGGCCAATATGGCAGCGAAATCGTCATCAATCATAAGAAACGGTAAATTTAGTACAAACTGAGACCCGATTACACTAGCCAAAAAGTGCAAATCAGCTTAGGATCTGAGCAATAAATCGATCTCAAATACAAGTCATCCACATTGCGGAGTAACCAAACATTATGGGTATCAGAGCCATCGTTGTAGATACAGCCGGTACGACTACCGACCTTACCTTTATTGAGGATGTACTTTTTCCTTATTCAGCGAAGGTATTACCCGCTTTTCTGGAAGAGAATCAAAATAATGTACTCGTAGATAATTGCATTTGCGATGTGCAAGATATCGCACTTGAGCCTGATGCAAGCCTTGCTCGCGTCACTGAAATTTTACTGCAGTGGATTGAAGAAGATCGTAAGGCTACGCCACTGAAAACTATCCAAGGTTTGATCTGGAAGCAGGGCTATGCCAATGGTGAGTTTAAAGGGCACATCTTCCCTGATTTTATCGAAGCATTAGATGGCTACAAGCAACAAGGTTTACGTGTTTACAGCTTCTCTTCTGGCTCGGTTGAAGCGCAAAAACTATTATTTAGCCACAGCGATGCGGGCGATCTAAACGATAAGTTTAACGGTCACTTCGACACACGCACAGGTAACAAGCGCTTCAAGCAAGCGTATTGCAATATCGTCAACACGATTAGCCTAAGCCCGAAGCAGATTTTGTTTGTATCTGACGTGCTTGAAGAGCTAAAAGCCGCTAGTGAAGCAGGCTTAAAAGTCGTGCAGATGGTACGCGATGATAGCCAACGCACTGGTGACTTTAGAACCATTACTAGCTTTAGCGAACTGAAAATCGACTAAACTAGAGCACATTAAAAAAGGGCCTTTATGGCCCTTTTTTGTTACTTTTTATGGTCAACTTACCACTGGAAAGGCGGGTGAAATACACTTTTTCACTTCAAACCTAAAGCCATCCAGTTGCGCCTTATCTCGATAAACCTCCATGATCTCATAATCGTTTAGCTCAACCACTCTTGAATCAACATCCTTTTGACACCTAGATTTACTGTCAGCTTCAAACTCAAATGCAAAGAGTGCAATCATCTGTCGCACAAATGCTTGGTACTCATAACGTGTCTGCAAATACTCATCTGTCATACCCTTTAGCTCTGTATCTTCGGCACTTATAGTGGTTGCAGTCGGTACCAAGCCAACAGTGATATCACGAGTAATAGTTTGTTGTAACTGCTCTGCTTCAAGCTCTGGCAATACATATAAAACAAGGTGAGCAAGCAAGCCTGTTGCCAACATTAAACGCAATAGCCAAGTGAGTTTTTGAAAATGCACATTTTGGGTCAACTTAGGCAGTTTTATGCCTAATGGCGCGAGCATTAAAGCAAGCATTAAATAGAAAGGTACCAACAACTGCGCGGCGAGAATAACCAGGGCGGTGATAAACACAAACCATACTGGGATATAAAGCAAAATCGCTAAATTGTGAGTATAAGCAACATGCGCGGCAGACACCCCAATCACATCATTGACGACTCCGCCGGCCCAACTCAAAGCAAAGTTAGCCACCACGGCATAAAACAACAACAGCACTGCTTTACCAACTAAGCTATGCCAAATTCGCTCAAAAATAGGTAACAGCTCTATCGTTAACGCCAACACAGTTAACACAGCAACCCAACTAAATGAGTCCGCAAAAATAGCAATTAATCCCGCTAACACATATAGGTATTGCGCGAAAGTCAGTACTGATAGCTTTTGCCCTAAGCCTGAAATTCGCTTTTGGTAGAATCCCTTAACCGAAGACAATATGATTTGAAAAGCTGCGGGCATTGTTATTATTTTTGTTGCCGTCATAAAAAAACTGGCCCCATTCATTATTAATTGCACAAGAAGCGTATACCATAAACGCTTGGCAACAATTTACCAACATTTTCTATTACTATACCCAAGCCACCTGAAGATGCAGGGTTCAGTGGGAATTTAATGCGCTTTAAGCAAGGCGTTGATTGCAGTTAATGGTTGTTCCCTTAGCAAGATCAATAACGCAGCAGAAAGTGCATTAAACCCCATCGAAGAAGGCTTTGCGCAAGGCCTCTGAAATGAGCATGTTCAAGTCGTTTGGGTATATAAGTAAACACGCTTAGTATTTGCCGACTTTCAAGTGCATTATTTTGCTAAATAGCGGCTTTTTAACCTCTCCCAGTTATCACTTTGACGAGCGTACTCCTCTTCACACATCACCGCTCTGTCTATGCCTTGTTCAGAGCCTGCCAGCAGACTTGCATATTTCTCAGGATTGCTACCATAAATTAGGCATACGCTTGCATGGTATCGCTGTGCATCTAGGCTATGTTCATCACTAAAATCACCATCTGCCAGCTCATCAATGCCTTCATCTTCGAGCGCAAATAGGTCAGCTGCACTTAACGCAATTTCTGCGCCCTGTTCAAAAGCATTGATAAGTAATAATGTCGCCAAGGTATCCACCGCATCTTCTTCCCGCCCAAGTACGATTACATCATTAGCGTAAATATAGGCGTGGCCATACTCGTGACCTAATGTATGGAGCAGAGCATCTTGAGTGGCGGTTTTTGGGCTTACTCCCGTTTGCTGATATTCATCTTTGGTAAAGCGATTAAGCACCTCAGTGACGAAGTGATAAGGGATTTCTATTTGCATTGTCTCAGGGTCAAACAATGGTCCATCTTGCGAACCAAACACCACGGTTAATTTGTGCTGCATGGGTAAAGTTAAGTACAGCTGTTGCAACTGTGGCTCAATACTTTTAAGCAATCGATATCCCCTAAGCTCTTGTCGAGTTTCAGCCTCAATAAATTGATTTACTACCGCCGCCTGACTCAGTTGCCCAAAGCTGAGCAGTAACGCGATTGCTAACCATTTAGTCATTCTTTGCATATACCCCCACTTATACTAGTTAGCATTATCCATTGCCTTGTTGCCTGATAAACATGCTGTTATGCTGGTCAAAAGTTAAACGTCCGTTTAAATATTGATACGAATCAACTAGAGAGCATTATGGATAATTTTCTTAAGCAATATCCCATCAACACCCAAATTGTAGTCGCTTGGGGCGAAATGGATGCCTTGCAACACGTTAATAATGTGGTGTATTTCCGCTATTTTGAGACAGCTAGAATCGACTTTTTCAATCAAATTAACTTATTGGAAGAGTTACAAACAACAGCAGTTGGCCCTGTGATTAGCGAAAACCAAGCGCGCTATAAGCGTCCGGTCACCTTTCCTGATACCTTAACGGTTGGTGTTAGCATTAGTGATATTAAAGATGACCGATTCATGATGCACTACAGTGTATATAGCCTGAGCCAAAAAGCCGTCACCACACTTGGCTCATCGCAGGTGGTGATGTTTAACTTTAAAACAGGCCAAAAAGCCAAACTCACGCCAGAGTTAATCGATGCCTTAAAAACCTATGAACAGGCAGCATAATATTTAAGTTTTCGTGTTTAAATTTTAGTGTTTAACTTTAGTATCTAGCGCTGTTACTAAAGCACGTATCAGTAAAAAATGGATGGGAGCCTTTATGAGTGAAGTCGTTCACCTAGTAGATGAAAGTCGATTCGTTATTAACCTAGACGGGGCGCAAGCCGTATTAGCTTATGAGCTGTTTGATAATAGCAGCGCTGACTCACCGGCTCGCCGCTGTAATTTCAACAACACCTACGTGCCGCCGGAGCTGCGTGGCAAAGGCTTAGCTGAAAAACTGGTGCGTAATGGCCTAAGATGGGCCAAATCGCAAGGTTTTGAAATTGAAGCGAGCTGCTGGTACGTGCAGAAGTTTTTGAGCAAAAAATAACAACGTACTCAAACTCAAGGCTCATTTTCACGAGCCCATACTCATTACACTACTCGCCTGTCAGCAACGCTAACTGCTCTCGAATATCAGCACTTAGAGGCTGGCTTTTCTCGCTCGTATAGTCGTAATGCACCATGGTCGTTTGCGCTTCCGCGGTCTTTTTGCCGTTCTGCCAACAGCTTTGGGTTAACTCAAAACTGCTATTTCCGATACGGCTCACCCAGGTTTTTACCGTTACGTCGCTGGCAAAGTAGGTTGGCGCATTAAAGCCGATGGTAAAGCCCGCGACAATCAAGTTCCACTTAGTGAGATCTTGTGTTGGGTTGAAAATTTTGAAAATAGGCTCACGCGCCGCCTCAAACCACACCGGTATAACGGTATTGTTGATATGCCCTAAGGCGTCAGTTTCACAAAATCTTGGTTGTAGTGTCAGGCTAAATGCAGTCTCTTGCACGCTGGTATTCCTTGTTGTTATTGTTATTGCTGAGATCATTATTAGAGTTTTATCGGCTCCATTCTACCGATAAATAGCAGGCTTAAAAGGGCCGCAACGCAATTGCGGTTAACTGCGCTGGAATTAAAGATTTGCAGGTGGAAATACCAATAAATGAATGCAACATTTATGGCCAGACACAAATACCAACACTATCCGTCCATGGGTGTTGGCATAAATGTTCCAGACACAAATACCAACACTATCCGTCCATGGGTGTTGGCATAAATGTTCCAGACATAAATACCAACACTATCCGTCCATGGGTGTTGGCATAAATGTTCCAGACATAAAAAAGGCACGCTAATGCGTGCCTTTCACTAAATGACGATGACTTAAGCCCGTATTAACGGCTGTACATCTTATCGATTTCACGTGCGTATTTGTGATAAATCACTTTACGACGTAGCTTCATGGTTGGGGTAATTAAGCCCGCTTCCATCGAGAATGCATCGGGTAACAAGGTAAACTTCTTAATCTTTTCAAAGCCAGCTAGCTCGCTTTGTAATGTCTTAAGACGCTGCTCAAAATGCTCAACCACGTGACTATGACGCAATAGATCCAGCTGCGACTCGTAATTTACGCCTTTCTCTTTTGCCCAAGCCTCTAACGACTCAAATGCTGGCACAATTAACGCGGTTACGTAGTTGCGCGCATCGGCAACAATCGCTACCTGCTCGATGAATGGGCAACAACCTACTTTGCCTTCAACACGTTGCGGCGCAATATACTTACCGTTTGAAGTTTTCATGAGCTCTTTAATGCGGTCAGTGATAAACAAGTTACCGTTTTCATCGATACGACCCGCATCACCAGTTTTCAACCAGCCATCTTCAAATGTTTCGGCTGTTTCTTCTGGACGGTTGTAGTAACCACGCATCACAGTGTCGCCGCGTACTAAAATTTCGTTATCTTTACCGAGTTTAATCTCAACTTCTGGCAGTACCTGGCCGTTAGAACCGGGAACGCGGTTAGCCAAGGTATTACAGGTCGCCGTTGCCGTCGTTTCTGTCATGCCGTAACCACATAGCACAGGTACATCGATGCTTTGGAAGAAAGCACTGACGTTTGGATCTAGTGCTGCGCCGCCACAAGGCATAAACTTAAGACGACCACCTAACACCTGCTTTAACTTACTGAAAACCAGCTTATCGGCTAATTTCCATTGCAAGCTTAAGCCCAACGATGCTTTATGGCGACCTTGGCCCACTTCAGACTGTTTATGACCAACAGACATTGCCCAGGTAAACATTTTTTGGCGCATTTCAGGTGCTTTAATCACCTTATCTTGTACGGCGCTATACACTTTTTCTAAGAAGCGCGGCACCACACATAATGTGTGCGGACGAACTTGAACAATCGCCTCTTTTACCGCCATTGGATTCGACAGGTATACGTTACGGCCACCACGACACAATACATAGAAGCTCCAACCGCGCTCAAATACATGGCTAAGCGGTAAGAATGCTAACGACACATCACCAGGAGTAAAAGGTAATAATGTGTCATGCTGACGCACCATAGAGGCAATGTTGCGGTAATCAAGCATTACGCCTTTAGGGTCGCCCGTTGTGCCTGAGGTGTAGATTAACGTCAGTAGATCATCTAAATTCTTGTCGTTCAAACGCTTTTCAAGTTCGGCGTCTGCTGCCACATCAAGTTCACGCGCAAGCAGTTCATCCAAATAAAAATGGTTTTGCTTATCTTGTAACTCAACTGATTGGTCGAAAACCACCACACTTGTCAGGCTATCGCATTGGGCGGCTAGCTCACATGCCATTGCATACTGCGCCGCATCACCCACAAAAATCAGCTTTGCTGCTGCGTCGTTAACAATGTAAGCCGCTTGCTCCATTGTGCTGGTTGGGTAGATAGGCACAACGACAGCTTTGGCTTTGAGTAAGCCCAAATCGGCACAGGTCCACTGCGGGCAGTTCTGCGACAAAATAACTGCGCGGTCATGGGATTCAATACCAAACTGAATTAACACCCGTGCAATTTTAGAGGTGATGGTATCGAATTGAGTCCAACTCACTTGATGCCAAGGCGCTGCAGTTTCGAATCCTTCGAGCGCAATAGCGTCGCCAAGTGATTGGCTCTGTTGCTGTATTAATCGTACTACGTGATATTGCTCGAGCGACATAAAATAACTACCTTTTAGCTTACAAGTGTTCCGCTTTTCGGCAAGTCTACTAGAAGACGCTCTAAACACTAAGAGTTTTTGCTCTATTTTTGTTAACTCAAACACAAAAAAAGACCGTCCTGCGATGTGAGCGGCCTTTATTTAACAGCAAGTCTTTTAAGCTAAGCATCTAAATTAAAACAAAAATAATTTATTAACACCTGTAGCGATATTGTGCTATTCCCAGCGCAAGCAAATAGATTAAACTTTAACCATCTTGGTTGATCGCTCGATTATCAGTGCTGTTTTAACATTATGACCGCAGTAGATCTCCCCGCCATAACCGTTGTTTTGCAAACCAAAGCGTCTACATGATTTGTAGCCCATTAACTCCCGTACTTGTTCAGTTAGAGCATTGAACTGAACAAAAGTAGTTAGCCACTGCATAAAGACATTGATACATTAACAAGGCTCTTATTTAGATACGCTAAATTGCAAAAAGGAATCAGTATCATGCTTCATGGAATGTACTCTCAAATTCGCGCTCGAGTAGCCCCCGCGCTATGGCATAAAAAACCTTTAGCTACGGCTATCTTACTCGGTGCTGGACTACTCATTCCTTCAGCTCAAGCGGACACATCAGCCAACACTGCACAACTAAAACCTAACAATCAACAAGCTTGCTATGTCGACGGATTATCGGAGCAGATGCAATGCGGCTCTATCTCGGTTCCTGAGAATTACGCCAAGCCAGATGGCAAACAGATCCAAATTCATTACGTGGTGATGCCAGCCATCAAGCCTGGTAGCAAGAACCAAGCCTTGCTCGCAATCGCTGGCGGGCCAGGGCAATCAGCCATCGAAAATGCCCGCGGTTTCGATCGCATGCTGACCAAGGTACGCCAAACCGAAGATGTCATCCTTATCGACCAGCGCGGCACAGGCCAATCTAGCCCACTGCAATGTATTGGCGATGGCTTTGAAAGTGCTCTGGCGGTTAATGAAAGTGATTTTGATACCCGGGTTGAAACCCAAAAATGCCTAGATAGCCTTGATGCCGATGTCACTCAATACGGCAGCCTAAGTGCACTTAAAGATTTTGAAGCGGTAAGACAACATTTAGGTTATCAAAAACTGCACCTATACGGCGTGTCTTACGGCACGCGTATGGCACAGCTGTATATGCGTCACTATCCGACAAGCCTAGCAACGGTCACCCTAGATGGTGTAGTGCCAATGCAGCAAAGTGTGCTCGCTATTGGCGATGCCATTGCCCGTGCATTCAATCTGCTTATCGAAGATTGCGCCAACAACAGTCTTTGTCATGCACAATTCCCTGAGCTTAGTGCCGATCTTGAAAAGGTCGATGCTGAGCTAACACAAGCGCCAAAAATAAGCCAAGTGCCCGACCCTCTTACCGGTGAAATGACCCAACTGACCCTCACTCGCGGTAAGTTTAAAGGCGCGTTGCGGATGGCGCTTTACAATCCCAGCACCCGCTCACTCATGCCCCATGCGATTCATCAAGCGGCTAAGGGTAACTATCAACCAATCACAGGACTCTATGCCATGGGCATAGACAATGCGGGTATCGCCATGGGCATGCATGCTTCTGTGGTATGTGGCGAAGATTGGCAACGCCTGACGCCTGAACTGCGCGAAAAAACAAACCAGAGCTACTTTGGTAAAGAGATGCTAAAAACTTTTGCCGACTCCTGCGCAGTGTGGAATATGCCTGCGGTCGATGCCAGCTTTAGCGACCCCATAGCCAGTGATATCCCAACCCTATTGCTCTCGGGTGAGTTAGACCCCGCTACGCCACCAAGCTGGGGAGAGCTTGCCATGGAAAAACTGACCAATGCTAAACACTTTATCGCCCCTTATGCGACACACGGCGTGGCATACCAGTCTTGTGGTAATGACCTTATTGCAGAGCTCGTTGAGCAAGGCTCTGTAGCAGAGCTAGATGCTAAGTGCTTACAGGAAGATATTCGCCGCAACTTCTATCTCAATGCCAGCACAGTAGAAGCCATTCCTAGTGACAGTACTAAGCAAAAAGATGAAAAAATAGACGAACAAACAATTAAACAAGCAGACAAACAAACAGCCCTGAATAAGTAAGGAAGCCACCATGATCAAAGTATCAAATTTATCAAAACGCATCGGAGATGTGCAGGCGCTAAATGATTTAAGCTTTTCAGCGCTAGATGGCCAGATCACTGGTCTATTGGGCCCAAATGGCGCGGGGAAAACCACCTGTTTACGCACCGTGTTTGGCCTTTTAAAGCCTGATAACGGCAATGCAGAAATTGATGGTATCGATATCGCGGTATCACCCGTTGCCGCCAAACAGCAATTGGGTTTATTTCCTGACCCATTTGGTTTGTATGAGCGCTTAACCCCGCGGGAATATATTAGCTACTTTGCCGAACTTAACGGCCTGTCTCGTAAAGAAGCAAAGCTAGCCACCAGCAAGGTTATCGATAGATTACACCTTGCTGATATCGCCGATAGACAGTGCAAAGGTTTTTCTCAGGGCCAAAGAATGAAAACGGCATTGGCACAAGCCATTGTCCACCAGCCAACCAATATCATTCTCGATGAACCCACTCGTGGCCTTGATGTTATGAGTACCCGTGTACTGCGCGACATCTTGCGTGATCTAAAAAACCAAGGCCATTGCGTGCTGTTTTCAAGCCATGTGATGCAAGAAGTCGCCGCACTTTGTGACCAGGTGATAGTGATGGCCGAAGGCCGAGTGGTTGCCATTGGTAGCCCAGAAGCATTGTGCCAGCAAACCGGTAAGGACTCGCTCGAAGATGCCTTTATTCAATTGATTGGTACTGATGAAGGCATAGCCGCTTAATACTGGCGATAAAAGGATTTCTCAATGAGTAACAAAATTATTTCAATGGTTCGCAAAGAGCTGATCGACGCGGCTCGCGATAAACGCTCGGTAATGGCAGGGCTTTATTACGCGATTGGCGCACCGCTGCTTATGTGTGGTATGTTTTTTCTGTTAATTGGTCAGCTGACTAGCCCTGAAGATCTTAATATAAAAATGACCAACGCACAGGGTGCACCGGATCTGGTTAAATTTCTATCGAGCCGTGGGATCTCTCAAGGTGATAACGAAGACACTAAGGACATTCAGCTCATCATCAGTGATGACTATGCAGCCAATATGGCCAAAGGGCTTAGCGCTGAGGTAACACTGGTTGCCGATGCGTCAAATGAAAAACTGCAGATCTCGATTCGTCGATTAGAAAAGAGCTTACAAGAATATAGTGGTGAAATGGGCAGCCTTCGCCTTATCGCCCGCGGTATCGATCCTAGAGTAATGCAACCCATTAAGCTCAATGTTGAAGATGAAGCCACGCCAGATTCAAAGGCCGGCATGATCTTAGGCCTAGCCACCATGACCATGATCTACGCGGTATTTATCTCAGGCATGAATTTGGCTATCGACACCAGTGCCGGTGAACGTGAGCGTAACTCGTTAGCCTTACTGCTAAGCCATCCGGTTTCGACCTGGGAAATTGTTATCGCCAAAATTATTGCGGTGACGATTTTTGCGATGGTGGGCTTAGTCCTCACACTCATTGTATCCAAATTTGCTTATGCCTTTGTGCCCTGGCAAGAACTTGGGTTTGCCGTCAGCCTCAACAGCAACTTTATTGTAATGATGATCATTGTCGGACTGCCCGTGGCAATTATGGCAGCGTGTTTACAGCTGTTTGTCTCTTTTATGGCAAAGAGCTTCAAAGAAGCTCAATCGTATATCACTATCGTGTTGATGGTGCCGATGATGTTAGCCATGGCTGCCAGCTACAATATCGCGCCAGAGACCATTCAGTGGCTGCCGGTATCTGGGCAACTGCAAGCCTTGATTGAATTTATTAAAGGCCGCGAGCTACCAATGATGCAGCTAGCAGTGTCATCCGCTCTAACCTTGGCTATCGCCCTAGGTCTTGCTGTAGGTATGCAAAAGTCGCTCAAGAGCGAGAAGATTGTATTTGGTTTATAACGAGCAATACGTAACTATCGGAGGGAGCACTCCTCTGATAGTTGCACTCATTTAGATAACTCTCTTATGGAATAAGGAAATAAAAATGGAATTTATCGACAACATCTTAGCCAGTGATAACTATGCTTTTATGGCCATGCTTGCTGTTGCAGTCATCGCTATCTGGTTTCTGCCCGCCATGCTGGCATTAGTATTTAACCGCAAACACTTCAAACTTATTTTACTCGCCTGTATCCCTGCGGGCTTTTCACTGATTGCATGGGGCGGGGTAATGGTGTGGGCGGTTACAGGAAAAGTCGTTGATAAATATGCGAATCGAACTAATGCTCAAAGCTAATGCTCAATAAAAGATTATAGATAACTGAATAAGGAGTACCACTATGGATCTACCCATGATCGTGTTAATTGTCGCTATCGTTGCTATCGCCACCGCAGGTGAGGCCTTTAAGTATTACCTGAAGTCTCGTAAGATCACTGGCTCAGAGATCACCAATAATGAGCTTGAGTTACTGCGTAAGCAAAACAGGCATTTAGAACAGCGAATAGAAGTACTTGAGAAAATCGTCACCGATAATAGCTATGATCTAAAGTCGACGATCAATTCACTGTAACCGGTAACATAAATATAGTCAGGTTCACACACTCATAGTGTTGATGGAATAAGCTTAACGCTCATTCAATTGCGACCAGCAATTACCATTAGCAGCAGTCATGAGTATTGAATTTCTGCCGATAGGCCCTAGGCGACAAACTGGTTGTTTGAATAAATAGCTTTCTAAATGAGCTAACATCCTCATAGCCAACCTGCTCTACTATCTGCTCAATCGCAAGCTCCGTTGTTTCTAATAATCGTTTAGCTTCATCCACCCTAAGCCGTTGAATATAACTGGCTGGTGTTTGATTAATAGCTTTTTTAAACCGCCTAATCAAGGTGCGTTTACCAACGGCAAATTTGTCAGCTATCTCATCAAGTAATAAGTTTTTATTAAGGTGCAACTGCATCCAGTCTTGAATACGATTAACCAACTCATCTTTATGCTGTAGATCTGCATCAAGGGTCATAAAAGCTTGTTGAGAGGTTCGGTTAGGATCGATCAATAAGACCTTGGCCATCTGAGTCGCAATTTGCTCTCCAGCCAGCCTTTGTATCAACTGCAAAGCTAAGCTCAGGTTGGCACTGGTTGCCCCCGCCGTATAGAACTGCCCATCATTAAGCACTACATGCTCACTGCATAATTTCACACGAGGAAAGCTGCGTTTAAACAATTCAGCCAACCACCATACACATGTCGCCCTCTTATCATCGAGCAAGCCTGAAGCTGCTAGCATCAAGGTGCCTGAGCAGTAAGCGCCAATAGGTTTACCTGTATGAGAAAAGTCTCTCAACGTTGCAATATGAGGTTCAAAATCTGTTAGGTAGGCAGTAAGCTGTTGCCGGTTAGTGATCGTTGCCGAAGCCACAACTAAGGCATCGGCATGACTTAGATAATGCTCGGCATCCTCATGGGCTATGACAGGAAGCTTTACGTTATAATCACTGATTATTGGCTCACCATCAGGCGACATCACCGCACACTCAAACAATGCCTCATCAGCATCTGGATGAGTCACTTTCCAATAAGTATTACAAAAGCTGAAAACATCCATAAAACTAAGAATGCCACCAGCCACCGCATTATCGGCAGCTAATACAACTATTCGTTTCATAACCCTTCAACCTGTCACTTATCACCTTAATTCTGTCAATAATGACACTTAAAAGTGATTTGTCTAGTTTTTATACTGACAGTTATTGAAAGCTGTAGTCGCAGGAGCGCTGTTATGAAAAGCAATATGAATATGGATCAGAGAATGAGTAGAATGTTAAGCAAGCGAGTTACCGTTTCGTCAAACGACACCACCAAAAGCAATAACATGCTAAGTGATAGAGCAACTAGATATAAATCAGCAAGCAAAAAAGCACTCAAATATAAGCCGATTAGTCATAAAGTGTTAAGCCTGAGCTACTTACTCCCAAGCTGGGGCTTGTTGCTTTGGCTTAATTTCAGCACCGAACCGAACTTGTTTGCCCACTTCATTGCAATCCCTAGCCTACTGCTGCTAACGGGCTACAGCGCTTATATTATTGCCCGTAAAGGTGGCTAATATCGACAGTGCAGGTAATCATTTACCTACCCACGCCAGTAGGCCCCTCAGAAAAGAGAGACCGATACTGGATGACAGTTAGATTTTAAACTCTTGTACCAACACAGACAGGCGTTTAGCCATATGGGCTAAGTTTTCACTCTCCTGAGAGCTAATATTCGTGCCATTGGCAGTTTGCTCTGCCGCGTGGCTGATATTAACGATATTAGTATTTATCTCTTCAGATACCGTACTTTGCTCCTCGGCTGCTGTGGCAATTTGAGTATTCATATCGGTAATGGTCGCAATCGCACTGACGATACTTTGTAGTGCCTCACCCGCACCGCGGGCATGACTTACGCTATCATCGACATATTGACGACTATCGGACATCGCACTCGCTGCAAGCTTAGCACCGCCTTGTAGCTTCTCTATCATGACCTGGATCTCTTCTGTCGACTCTTGAGTACGACTCGCCAAGGTTCTCACTTCATCAGCAACGACCGCAAAGCCTCGCCCTTGCTCACCCGCTCTCGCCGCCTCAATCGCAGCATTGAGCGCTAACAAATTAGTTTGCTCGGCAATGCCTTTAATCACATCCAAAATAGAGCCGATTTGATGGCTATCATGCTCTAAATCTTTCACCACTTGCGATGCGCGCTCGATACCCACAGCTAAGCTCTCAATCGCCTCAACCGTACTATTCACAACGGCTAAGCCCGCCTGAGACTGGCCATCAGTTTGCGCCGCGGCATCAGCAGCATCATTGGCATTTTTAGCCACTTCAACCACGGTTGCCGTCATCTCATTCATGGCCGTTGCTACCATCTCTAGTTCGTCACGCTGAGTTTGTACCGAGTTAGCTGCATCAGCAGTTATCTCCGCCATACCTTGAGAGGATTCAGCGAGCGCTGATGAGGTCTCTGCCACCCCTTGTAAACTCGTTTGGAACTTATCTAGCATTAAGTTAAAAGAGCGAGATAGTTGACCGAGTTCATCTTGGGAAGTGATTTTAATTCGGCGAGTAAGATCCGACTCGGCCTCGATTGACGTAATAGAGAATTTCATATCTTCAATAGAACGCAAAATAGCACGCGAAACAAACAACAGAATGAGCCCTGCAATACCAAAACAACCTAGAGTGAAACCAATTAATTGCAATCGCATATTCGACATAGACGTCAATGCGGCATTTTGTATGTGATTGCGTGCATTTTCTACTGAGTCCGCTAAAGATTTAAAGGTCGTTCTGGCCTTATTCGCAAATGGACTTGCCCCTTTACGGTACTCTTGCCAAGCAACTTGTAATCGCTCTGGTGTGCGCTCAACAGATTGCAATGCCAACATACGTGCACGACCATCTTCAAGAAATGCCTCTGTAGCTTGCTTAGAGTTTTGAGCTAATTGACTGAGCTCTTGCCTATCTTCAGTGCTGCTCATTTTACTTAATGAAGATTCTAGATTTTCAAAATGACGGTAGATATCTTGAATACGGGTTTCAAGCAAATTGTAATTCTTATTGAAATCATCGCCGAGCATAATGCTACGAGATAAGCGAGAGACGTAATTCATATCGCGATTAATAGACAAGATGAACTCTTGGCTCTTAACTCCAGCTTGATCGTACTCATTAAATCGCTGTTCAACTTCTGCAGTACTGACTACCACATCAGTAAAAATTACAGCACCAGTTAACCCAAAGACCAGCATTACAGCCATCAATTTTCGTTTAATAGTCCACGAAACGAACACGCCCATCTTCACAACTCCTTATGATTTATCGCGCGCAGGCGAAATTAACTCCAGAGTAATGCAACTAAACTCAACTGACTGACCAAAAAACAGCCAAAGAAGCTAAAAGTTTGTGAAAAGATGTAAAAACCATGATAAGTCATAGCTCTACAAGTACGAATGATTAATAAAGATCTGTGTGATTAGTAGAAGGATGCTATATGCGTGTAGATAGTTGAGAGGGTAATGAGAATGCAGTTGGAATAGTAGGGGCGTGCATCGAAACACGCTCACTTAGCCCTACTTCCAACTAACCTGTGGCCTTGCTTTACTTAGCTTTAGGTCTGAACGGCTTAATAACCGACTCGTCACACTCTAAGAAAGGACCGTCCATTAGGTCGATGCAGTATGGAATCGCTGGGAACACGGCATCCAAACACTCGCGAATCGACTTTGGCTTACCCGGTAAGTTAACAATAAGCGAGTCACCACGTAGGCCTGCTGTTTGACGCGATAAAATGGCTGTTGGTACAAACTTAAGCGACTCGGCGCGCATTAGCTCACCAAAACCAGGCATCATACGATCACACACAGCTTCAGTCGCTTCAGGAGTCACATCGCGCTTAGCAGGTCCTGTGCCACCAGTGGTGACAATAAGGCTACAGTTTTGCTCATCAGCCATCTTAATCAGCGTCGCTGAAATCACATCTTGTTCATCAGGGATCACTTCATAAACAGGTTCCCACTCAGACGTGAGGTATTCGTTAAGAACATCGATAATTGCCTTACCAGAGATATCTTCATAGATCCCCGCACTGGCTCTATCACTTACCGTAACAATACCGATTTTAGCTTTGCTCATTCTCTGTTCCTTCAATCTGATCTTAGATAAACTTGGCTTAGTTTATCGTGAACGTTAGCGTCTCTATAGTCTGGCGTTAAAGTAGCACAAAGTTAACTAATTAAACTCGAAAAATATTGGGTTAAATGCAAAAACTGCGACGTCATGATTTATTGGCCATTCACCCTCCAACACCCCATGTCCGCTCACAATAGCAACACAATGAAAACCATTTACTGCAAACGAGATATGGGTCGCAATCTTTTTGATATTCCGCCCTGAGTAATACTTGTTTTCGATAAATTCTACCGTACTCTTGCGCCTACTCGAATTCAGCTGAATTCACACCATGTCAGGGGACACTATTTGAACACCACACAAGGCTTATTGCGCGCCTGTCTAGCGTTAGCAACTATCCTTCTTTGCAATCTCGCCAATGCCACTCAAACCCAGCTAGATCTACCGACTAAAAGTAGCGAACTGCCATTTTTTCACAGTCAGGATGAAGCCGAGCAGCGCAGCCAAGCTTATGAACAAGCCATGGATGACCTCAACCATCAAGCTGATGAGTGCCAAAACGATCTAGCATGCGATGAAATCGACAAAGCACAAACCGATCTTGATTATGCCAAGCGTAGCCATATCGCTAAAAACGGCTTAGCCATGTTCGATGTTTTAGGTGGACCCGCATTCACACCGGAAAACGGCTTAATGCTCGCCCTCGGCGGTCTGTATTCCTTCAAAACTGAGCGAGAACAGAGTGACTTGCAGCGCTCAAGCGTGTCACTTTTTGGTATTGCCAATAAAGGCGATGGCGACCTCGGCTACAGCTTACGCTCAAGACAAAACCTGTTTTTTGATAACGATGATATTCGCTACAACGGACTATTTGTATTGGCCAGCCAAAGTGAAAACTTCTGGGGAGTGGGTTATGACGCAGGCAAACAGCAATCAGCATCTGACGATACCCTACTGAATAAAACTTCACTGACCTATCATGCCAACTTAGACTTTAAGAGCGATTACGGCTTTTACTTTGGCCCGGCGCTGCGAGTCAATTACTTCGAGCCAGACCAAAATAGCTTGCCGCCAACAGCAATTGCTGATGACAATTTTCAACAATTCAAAGATAAGCCTTTGTCGGTAGGCTTGGGTTTTTCAATCAATTATGACAGCCGTGATGTCACAGTAAACGCTTGGCAGGGTCAGTACCTGAATGTTGAATATATCAACTACAACTCTGGCTTTGGTAGCGATAACCAATATCAAAAAATCTTACTCGATCATCGCTATTACCTCACTGTAGCGTTAGGGCGAGTGCTGGCTTTTTACAATGCTTATCAGTGGAGTGAAGGCGATGTGCCTTACTATGATCTGCCATCTCTAGGTGGACAGTCTTCGCTACGTGGCCTCTACCAAGGGCGATACCGCGATAAGTCTGCTATCGAACACACCCTGGAATATCGCCACACCTTCTTGCGTGACAACGGCGAACTGTCAGCGCATGGCGCCACCCTTTGGGCGGGCGTAGGCTCCATTGCAGGTACAGACACCCAACTGTACGAAAAACTGCTATATAGCTATGGCTTTGGCTACCGCTATGAATTGCAACCTAGGATGAACGTGCGTGTCGATCTCGGCTTTAGCGATGATGACAGCGGTTTCTACCTTACCTTTACCGAAGCCTTTTAAATAGATTTCTGAGATTGATAAAAATGAACAAACACCTTGTTATTGTGATGCTACTTAATGCCATCACCTTTAATGTGTGGGCCAACAGCGGCACCACAGACATTGAACGCCAGCAGCCCGCGCACTGGAGCCATTTGCCTATCTGGGGCGATAAAGCTCGTGAGTTAGGTTATGAACTGCCCATCCCTGTCGGCTTCAATATCTACTACAACAAGCAGTCAGTTGCTTATGACGCCAAAGACAACTTCAACCTTGGCCTCGCAGGCAGCGGCTGGCTGAACAAGCTCAACGCCAATGTTGTGATCCCCGCTGACGATGTGATTATTACCGGGGAAGACGAAAGCATTCAGCTTAGAGCCGATGCCTGGGTACTGCCATTTCTTAACGTATATGGCCTTGCTGGTTATACCAAGGGGCACAAAAACATTCTGGCGGACTTAAGCAACGCCCAAGGTTTAGGTAATGGCGGCATCGATATGGTGCTACCTATCCCTATCGAATATACGGCTTATAACTTAGGTTTAGGTGCGGTGCTGGCAGGGCAAGCCGAAGTGATCCCGGGTATGCATCCGTTTATCTTTACCGGTGTGGCCGCCTTTACCAACTCTTGGACCACCACCACCGACAGCACGATTCAAACCTATATCGGCTCAGTGCGTATGGGGCAAAGATACGATGTCGGCGGCGATAAGCTCGCCTTCTTAGTCGGTTACAACTACCAGATGATTAACCAAAAAATTGGTGGAAGTTACGACTTCAACGTCCCGTTACTCGGCAGGCCTGGCGGGATTAACATAGATTATGACGTCCACCTAGTCAGCTCTGAAAGTCACAATATGTCGCTCAGTATGGTGTACGATTTTGGCCCTAAGGATGAGTGGAACGTGTTTATTGAATACGGATTTTTAAACTGGGATCAATTACTACTTTCTGTGGGACGTCGCTTCTAAAGCGCTAGATCTAAGCTTCCAAAGTGCTAGCTCATGCTGGTTAGCGCTTTGGAATAATCGATCACGGCCTTCTCGATAACCAATATTTTTGCTTCCAGTAACTGTTATTTAAACTAGAGATCATCACTCCCTGACTCGTGGACGCATGTAAGAATTGCGAGTCACCTATATAAATCCCCACATGGCGTGTACTCCAGCCCGTTTTGAAAAAAACCAGATCCCCCACACGCAACTGACTCTTACTGACGCTTTTACCGATATCTTTCTGCTTTTCTGTGGTTCTAGGTAGTTGCACGCCAAAGCGGCTCTGATATGTCTGCACCACAAATCCAGAGCAATCTATGCCCTTCTTACTCATACCACCTAAGCGATAAGGCACACCTTTCCATTCTCGATGCATTTGTATTAATTGGTTTTTTATCTGTTTTTCACTCGATAGCTGCTGAGCTTTACCCGAGGAGGCAGATTGAGGAGGAGCACTTGAGCAGGCACTTAATATCGCTGCTAACAATACAATTAATAAGGTTCTCATCTTGATCCAATTATTTAAACAATCATTTGAATAATAACTTAGTCATATAAATATAAAATTAAATTCTAACCAATACCCAATAATTTATTTATTAAAACTTTCAAATTGTTATTTTTAAACTATACATAGAGATACGCGCTAAATAACCCAGAGGATTTGATGATGGAAAAACACTTGTTTAACAAATATGTTCAAAATGAATTTATTCACTCTAAAACCAACGAAAAGGGTTCCGCTCTTGTCGAGGCGATGCTTGTCGAAGAAAGCATTCCTTCAGACGAACAGGAGGATGAAACCTCAAGCTACATTCTTGGCTACAACTGAACATAGCGCCGTGCTGAATGTCATTACCACTCATACTCTGGTGACTCTCGCGGCGACATTCCTTATTCCTGCAAATATCACCTCAAATTTCAATTTTAAAAGCCTCTGTATTAAAAGCTACCTTTCGTATTTAATTGCTATTTTTAGCCTAAAACATAATTAATATTTAAAAACAGCTGTCTCTCACATTAATTACCCCGCCAACTGTAAAACTAACAATAAACTCATTATCGAGACTAACAGTCAAAAATCACGTTCAAAACTAGCTCTTAAAACTAGCTCTTAAAACTAGCTCTTAAAACTAGCGCTTAAAATAAGTAATCACGCTTTATTCACACATAGGCGAAAATTAACCGCTAATATGCATAGGTGGTAAATATCCATTCATACACATATTTAGCTTAAAGCTATTATTAGCCTAAATTCTTTTTAAACCTCATCGATGCAATAATCAGCCCTATCACGGTAAAAATCGCCAACCAAGTCACGTCATAAGTCATATCGATAATTTCAACATCTCGCAGTACCACGCCCCGAATAAGTCGCATAAAGTGGGTCGCCGGCAGCGCTTCAGCAATATACTGCGCCGCCACAGGCATGCCCTCATAAGGGAACATAAATCCGGATAAAAGAATCGACGGCAGAAGCACAAAAATGGTCATCTGCATCGATTGCAGCTGACTCTTAGCAATCGTCGAGATGACCAAGCCTAAGGTTAAGCTTGCCATAATAAACAGTAACGTAGCACTCGCTAGCTGTAATAGGCTGCCATTCATTGGCACATTAAAAATACTGTAACCTAGCCCGAGAATAATAATGACCTGCAAGATGCCAATAAACATGTAGGGAATGATTTTACCCAGCATCAGCTCTATAGGACGAATCGGTGTGGTAATTAGCATCTCTAAGTTGCCACGTTCACGCTCACGCACAATGGCTGCAGAGGTAAACATAATCATGGTCATCGTTAGAATTACCCCCACCAGTCCAGGTACAATATTCACCGCAGTGCGCTGCTCAGGGTTATAAAACAGCGCGACCTCAAAGGTGGGCGTTGTACGATTGGCCGGCTGCCCAAGCAGTTCGGTTAAGGGCATGGCACGCAAGCCCTTTATTGCCGCAGCAACCATGGTATCGGAGCCATCGACGATCCACTGTGCCACAGGGCGACTGGTTTCCTCATCGCTTGAAGGAGGCGTGCCTAATCCTACCGTTCGGTGACGTACCAAACGTTGGCTAACATCATTGGGGATCATCAATACCGCGCGTACTTCACCGCGTGCGATTGCAGCATGAGCGCTCTTGGCATCATAAAAATGCTGAGTAAACTTCACCACCTGAGTGGCTCTTACGGTTTGAATTAATACACGGCTTAACGCGGTTTGGCTTTGATCAACCACACCAACAGGGATATCGCGAATATTGGTATTGATGGCGTAACCAAATAGCATCAACTGAATAAGTGGGATCATCACCACCATACCAAAGGTCATTCGGTCGCGTTTGAGCTGAGTCAGCTCTTTCATCACAATCGCCTGTAACCGATACAGAGTCTTCATTGGCGCCCCAGCCCCGTACAGGTAACAAATACATCTTCAAGACTAGGCCTGACAATATTCACAGCACTTAAAGAAAGTGGGCCCTGCTCAGACAATAAACCGATAGGGTCACTGCAGCTATCTTTAACTAAGACTCTTAATCTAGAGCCTAATTGCGCGGCGCTTATCACCTCTGGAAGCGCCATTAGCACTTGCTTTAACTGTCTCAAGTTGCTCGACTCAACCTCTACTACCTGTGCGCCCATATTGTGCATCAGCTCGTCGGGCGAGCCATCCGCGCGTTTCACGCCCGCTTCTAAGATCGCGAGCTTATGACAGCGCTCAGCTTCGTCCATATAGTGAGTCGACACCAAAATAGTAGTGCCCTGTTCACACAGATCGAACAGCTTCTCCCAAAAATCACGCCGATTCTCAGGATCGACTGCTGAGGTCGGCTCATCGAGGAACAGTAACTCCGGTTTATGCATGGTTGCAGCGGCTAAACCCAACCGCTGCTTTTGCCCGCCGCTCATGCTGCCAGCAAGTTGATCGGCTTTTTCATTTAAGCCATAGGTATGCAGCAACTCTTGAATACGTGCGGTTTGCTCACGACGGGATAGGCCGTATATTTTGGCAATAAATTTCAGATTTTCTTTAACAGTTAGATCATCGTATAGAGAAAATTTCTGGGTCATATAGCCGATTTTTAACCGTAATGTTTCAGCATCTTGAGGCAACTTCAGCCCTAGCACTTCAATCTCACCGGAGGTCGGTAATAACAAGCCCGTTAACATGCGAATAGCCGTGGTCTTACCGCAACCATTGGGGCCGAGAAAGCCATAAATCTGGCCTTTCTCAACCTCAAAATCAAGATTTTGAATCGCCTTTAAACTGCCAAAGTCACGGCACAGCTGAGTCGTTTTGATGACCGACATGCTCATGGCATCTCGACCTGAGCAGGAACACCACTGGGTAATAAGGCCGAGCTATCAGGAAGTTGTACCTCTGCAAGGTACATCAGCCGTGAGCGCTCTTCTTGGTTTAACGCATAGTAAGGAGTAAAGGCAGGCTCGTTAGCAATCCAGCGTACACGCCCCTCAATGGGATCATCAATACCATCAACATGGACTAATAGGCTGTCATTGATATTGATTTTGACTCGATATGGCTCGGGTACATAAATGCGAGCAAAAGGGGCTTTACCGGCTAACACCACAGCCAGTGGGCTCCCTAAAGTGACACGCTCGCCTAAGTTCCACGGCAGGTTATCAAGAATACCGTCACGGGTCGCCCTGATGGTTAAGTCTGATAGCTTTTTTTGCTCACCCAGTAATACGGCCTCAGCAGCTGCTAAATTTGCCTCGGCAGAACGAATATCTTCGACTCGCGAGCCTGCAAGCAGTTCTCGCAGATGCTCCTGTGCATTCTCAAGATTGGCATTACCTAAATCCCGATTTGCCAGTGCGCGGTCAAGGTTGGATTGACTGGCTAAGTTATCTTTTGCCATGCTAGCAATTCGGCGGTAATTGGCTTCACTCTCTTGCTGCGTTGCTTGCGCGCCAGACACATTCGCTCTAGCGGCTGCAATCTCCTCCTCACGGGCACCTTTAAGTAGCTTCTGATAATTTGCATTGGCTTGTGCCACATCGGCAAGCGCCTTAGAGACCTGAGCTTTTTGTAATGTATCATCTAGCTGCACCAGCACAGCCCCTTTACTCACCATGCTGCCTTGCGCCACCGGAAGTGCCACGACCACTTCATTGGCTGTCGCCGTTAGGGCGATACGTTGCCGCTCAAGGCTGCCAAGCGCTACATTTTTGGCGCCGTTGTCACACGCCGTCAGCGTCAACAGCAAAGAAATCATCATCAGTATGCGCACAATTACCATCCTTAAGAATCTGCACCAAACTTAATACTTACCCATCCAAGATACGCGGAATTGATGACTAATCAAGTCATGTTAGTTGTGATTATTTAACTCTTTTTTATGCGGCTGTAGATAGCAAAAAAGAGCACCTAAGTGCTCTTTTTTGCCGTTATCGATGCCGGATTGAGTTTCACTTTGCGCGCTCAGATGTATAGATATTCCACATCTGAGCAGTCCCCGACTCTTGCCATGTCGCCACAGCAACGAGTCGATGCTCTCGCCCAGCAACAGTTTGAGGTATGTGGTTTTGCTTAAAATAGACCTCTTCTTTTATCGCACTGGCCGGAAAACCTTGCTCAATCGCAAGTTGGGTAATGTAATCCACTCGTCGTTTCGCCAGTGCGTGGTTATATTCTTCACTGCCTTCAACACTGGTATCACCGACTAAATAGAGCGATGGTGACTGCTTTTGAGCCAAACGAGCAATAATACCGCGCCATTTATTCGCCTGCGCACGGCTTAACGTGTCTTTATCAAAGCCAAACATAATGACTCTAACGTCTTCTTTTTCCGTCATAGTCGGGCTCGGGCAGCCTTCATTATTGATGACCGAACCTTTATCTGTAGCGGCACATTTATCACGAGCGTTGATTACGCCGTCTGAATCACTATCGAGCAGATCTCGGGTTTGCGGCTCAACATTAAAGGGCGCAGCGGTATCAGCGCAACCTTGAACTAAGAGTAAGCTCACTAACAATAATTGGGTCAGTAAAGTGCGCATATTACTTATCCTCCGTCCAAGCTTCTGGCGTGTCGACACGGAATGACTCCATTAAATAGCCTGTGGCATTAATAAGGCGATATGCGGCGATGTTGTAGTTGTAGTGCGCGGTAATGTAATGCTTACGCGCTAAAAAGACTTCTATTTGAGCATCTAACACATCAAGCAGTGAGCGGCGACCCAGCTCAAACTGCTTGGTATAACCCCGCTCAGCCTTTACCGATTGGTCGACATTTTCACGATAAAATCCCCGTTGTTGACCAATAAAATCGTACGAGTTCCATGCAAGACGAGTCCCCTCTTCGACCTGCTTTTGGGTATTCTTACGGATAGCCAAAGATTGTTGATAACGCCATGACGCGGCTTCAGTTCGGTCGGTAGTCACCCCCCCGCTAAACAGGTCATAACTGAGCATCAGCATGGCCCTAGCATCTTCATCTGGACCTTCAATACCACCAATATTATCGTTTTTGTTTGCTTGCAACTCTAAGGATAATGTAGGCCAAAAGTCACTTTTCTCGCGCTCATACTGAGCATTAGCCGCTTGCGTGTCTAGCGTTGCAGCATCGATTTCAGGATGATTTTCTATCGCTAACCGAATCGCATCTGGCAAGCTAGTAGGCACAAAGTCAAAATCGGGTTGCGGGTCGTGCAGATCTTTAGGCATTTGGCCAACTAAATCATAGTAACGTGCCTGCTTATCCATTTGATTATTACGTGCAGAAAGATAACCCGATTGACTGGTGGCTAAACGCGATCGCACTTGCGCAACATCAGAGTCACTACTGAGCCCCTTATCTTTGCGTGATTCGATGTTTTTTAGTATTTTTTGGTGATCGGTAATATTGCGCTCTGTCAGTTCGACAATTTTGTTCGCCATCAATAGCTCAAGGTAAACCCGACTAACCTCTAGGCTCAAATTTTCCGCATCAGAAAGCAACCCTAGACGCTCGGCTTCTTTCTCAAAATTGAGCCTGTCGATCTCCGATGTAGTACGAAAACCATCAAAAATGAGTTGTGATACACGCAGCCCAATTTCAGTTCGATCCAGTTCGGTATCGATACGTTGGCCACTGTTATAACGCACGTTTTCATAACCTACGCCACCGTATAACTTCACTTGCGGTAAGTACTCTCCTACTGCGGCACGCTTATACCTTATCGCAGCTTCAAAGCTGGCATATTTTTCTAGAATCGTCGGGTGGTGATTGATCGCCTCAGCCACGGATTCCTCAAGCGTCAGCGCATTTACCTGGGCTGATAATGTTAGTATTGGTATGAGTATCAGTCGTCGCATCGTATCCTTACCTTATGGTTCGCGAAGTGCATTCGCTTTAGCGCGTAATAGTGGTTTGAGCCAATAATTTAGAACGGTTTTTTCACCCGTTAATATATCGGTACTGGCTTGCATTCCCGATATAATTGGCCAGCCATTAAGTACATTTTCTTCCGTTTTAATATGAGCTTCAAAATAAGTGGTGCCATCATCTAACTGCTGTGCATCAGAGCTGACGTATATCACCTCACCTTTGAGGCCGCCATAAATCACAAAATCATAAGCGGTAAACTTAACCGTAGCCTTAAGACCTGTATGCACAAAGGCGATATCTTTTGGGGCGATGCGAGTTTCAATAATGAGTGCTCCATCTTGAGGGACCACCCCCATAATCGACTCGCCCGGCTCTACTACCGCACCTATTGAGCGTACTAATATATTGGTTATATTGCCATTTATAGGCGAAACGATTTTAGTTCTGGCTAAACGGTCAGCCAGTGTTTTAATGCTCTCTGTTAGGGCATTGAGCTCATTCATTACCTCGTTGCGCTCAGCTTCTGCGCGCCCCAAAAAGTCTAAACCTACGGTCAAGTATTCTGCTTCAGCCTGATGCTGGGCAGCTTGTAACTGCCTGCTGTTGGCCCTCGATGCAGACAACTCCCCTTTGAGCCTTATCTCATCACGCTCTAGCTTTAGCAGCTCTAACTCGGCGACGGCTCCTTCGCTTACAGCTTCGCGCGTCATAACGATTTCCTGCTTCACCAACTTAAGCCCGCTTAGTTGAGCTTGAGTGGTAATTTGCACCTCTTCTATGGCCTGCACTTTTTGTTCAATCATCTGCGCCGATTGCTCTAATTGCGATGACAACTGAGACAACCTAGAACGGAATACCGCTTTCGAGCGAGAACTTACAGCAACATCGAGTGCGCTGATCGGTTGTCGATTAATCTGCACCTTATCGCGCCAATTACTGGCCGCATCATAGATCACAACACTGTCGATCTCTGCATCTAACCGCGCCTTTTGTCGCTGCAGTGCTGCCGCTTGCATATTGGCCTCATCGAAGGCCGAGGCAAAACGTAGCTCATCTAAAATCAATAACGGCTCCCCTGCGGTTACTGACTGGCCCTCTTTAACCAACACCTGCTTTAAGATACCGCCATCTAAGCTTTCAATCTGCTGCACAGCCAATGTTGGTACCACCATACCCTCACCCACTATGACCTCTTCGAGCTTAGCGAAGGAGGCCCAAATTAAGGTCGTGATAATAAGTGCGACCACCAGCAAAATTAATTGGTTGGCTCGCTTAGCACCTTCAAGATGTTTTATATGGAGACGGCCACTCATTTAACCTCTCCTTTTTGACGAACATTGACGGCCTTAATGCGGCTCTTGCCACGTTGGCGCATCTCTGCAGGCGTTTGCTCCTGGATGATTCTGCCTTTATCCACCACTAAAATACGGTCACACAGACCCAGCAACTTAGGGTTATGGGAGGCGATAACCATCGAGCGTTCTGTAACTTGCGACAGACAGGCAATAATTTGATTCTCTGAACGCTCATCCATCGCACTGGTTGGCTCATCTAATAGCAGTAGCTTAGGCTGGCGCAGTAACACTCGGCCTAAGGCTATCGCTTGACGCTGCCCTCCCGAGAGCTGACGACCAAACTCGCCCACTTGGCTATCGAGCCCGCTGCCAAGTCGATCCATTAGCTTATCGATACCTGAACTGACAATCGTGTTGGCCAATAGGTTTTCATCCACTTTCTTTAAACCGAACAATAGGTTGTCCAGCACTGTGCCGTAAATCAGTACCGGCTGCTGCGACATCCAGCCAACCTGTTCACGAATATCACTAACCGACCACTGCCTTGTTTCTAAACGGTTATAAAATAGCTGCCCACTGCTGAGCTGGTATTGACCTGCGATAACAGCAAGCAAGCTCGACTTGCCCGCTCCTGCAGGCCCAAGCAAGCCTATTTTTTCGCCGGGTTTAATCTCAATGTTCACCTCTGTAAAGGCCGGTAAAGGTTGATCTGGATAGGTAAAGCTGGCATGACGTAGAGACACTGCGCCATTAAAACCTACCGCCGTACTGGGTTGGCTGGCTTTACGCTGCTCTTGTGGTAATTCGAGGATAGAGCTAACGGCAGTAATTGCCGACTGGGTCTGTTTAAACTTAAGCAGTAGCATAGAGATTTGGTTAATTGCATTAGCCGCACGGCCGCTTAGCATCACAATGGCAATCAAGCCCCCCATACTCAAATTACCCGCGTGGATCTGGTATACACCAGAAATAATCAACCCTATGGTGACCAATTGCTGGCTGTTCATCACGCTATGACTCAGGGTGTTAGAGGCGATTCGAGATTCATTTTGCCAATCAGCAAGGCTATTAACTGTATCATCCCATATGCGTTGCGCCTTGGCCTCGCCATTATTCTGCTTGGTTTCAACCAGTAGATTAAGGGTTTCAATCAGATGGGCTTGGCGTTGAGTCGACAGCTGTGACGTATGCTCTATGCTAGCCATAAGCTTTTTTTGCATCACAAAACTTATCATTAACAGCAGTAACATGCAGGCTAAAGGCACTAAGACCATATACCCTCCGAGCCAAGCTATCAGCACTAAAAACAGCAAGGTAAAAGGTAGATCCACTGCCGTGACTAAGGTCGCCGAAGTGATAAAGTCACGAATACTATCGAACTCTTGTAACTGCTTAGCAAATGCACCCGCCGATGCTGGACGATGCTCTAGTCGCATACCTAAGACTTTTGAAAACAAGATATTCGACATTTTTATATCGACCTGCTTACCTGCCACATCGGCTAGCCGTGTACGCGCTTGCTTTAAGAGCCAGTCGAATAAGATAGCAATACTCGCACCTGTCGCTAACACCCACAAGGTATCTATCGCTTGGTTAGGCACCACGCGGTCGTAAACATTCATCGTAAATAACGGTGTCACCAAGGCTAATATGTTGATCGCTAACGAGCCAAGCAAAAAACTACCGTAGAAAGGCTTAACTTCATCGAAAGCGGCCAGTAACCAGTGGCGCTTAACGCTGAGGTGGTGCTCCTCGCTGCGCGCATCGGTGACCATTTTCCGTTTTACATGCCAGCTATCTTGATAAAACTGGGCGTTAAATTCGCCAATCGATATCGGTGATTGGCAACCGTCGGCATTGGTGAGCAGTAGCTCATCGTTACTGTTTTTATTCAATAAAGCGGGTTGCCCCAGTTTAGAAACTACTAAAGCGGGCAGCGCCATTCTGCCAAGAGCAAGTTTTTGCTCTATCGCCTCAATGCCGACGTTATCGCAAGCCCTTACCAGTTCTGCCGGAGATAACCCAGCTTGAGTCATAAATAGGTGACTAAACAACATCTGCTCACAGCACTCTAGGCCTAGTTGTTGACACAACTGCGCAATCAGATTTGAGGTGACCTCTTGCTCAAACTGCATCATGGTTGCTGACTCAATAATGTCATTTCATCGACTAATCTTGATAGCGCATCATCTGCTACAGCGGCATATTCAAGATCTTGATCAAGGCTAGAATGTATATGCTGCGGCTCGCCACTGTGACTCACACTTTGCTTAATCGCCTGAGATAGCCGCGTCTCTTGCGCTGCAATACCGGCCTCCATCAATAACTCTGCACGCAGATCCTCTTCTATACTGCGATCGGCACGTAAAGTACGTCGGTCCTCAAGCAAATCAAGAGCACTGGGGCCAGCCATAAAACTAGAGAAAATGGCCGGAGGAACATCGACACTGACAGTAATGGTTTCAACAACCCCCTCAGCCGTGTCGGTGCCGAGTACTGCGGTAGGATCTAAAGTTAGATTTAAAACGTCACCATCTTGTAAACCAATAATCGTTAGTGTGGCGACATCATCAAAATCCACCACCCACTTATCGCCGTTTTTATTACCAGACGATAGCGCCATGCCATCCGGTACACCGTATATGGTTAGCACTCCCGTCTCATTAATGGCTGGGTTTTGCAGCTCAAGCCCAAGATTTAATGCCACGTTATTGACGTCAGTGGCGATAACATCACCGACTTGAGTCCATATTGGTGCATCAACCTCTGGCGTTATTTCAACTTCAAAATTAAGTACTTCAGCAGCACTTAAATCGGTTTGTAAGCTACCTAAAACCGTCGCACTATCGATAGATGAGAGCTCGAGTTGTACATCCAAGCTGCCAAAAGCCAGTTCGCCAGGGTACAGCGCTAATTGAGTTAACGGGCTTAAGGTTGAGATAAGCGCATAATAGCTGTCGTTACCGGCATCATAGTTAAAGGATACAAACTGTCCGCCAATTTTTACTCCTTCTAAGCCCACTAGCGCAGAGGCATCATTAGACGTCAGGATAACTTTTACCAAAATCGCTTCGGTAGCATCAAACTCGTTGATTTTGGCATTGAAATCGATAGTGATAACTTCATCTTCAATGCTGGTGTATTGGTTCTCTGGCGCTGTAATGATGTCGATACCATCGGCAACAGGTGATACCCCGACGACAATATCTGCACTTGTGGTCACAAAGTCTGTCGTACCTAATTCTTGAGTAATTGCTTGAATAGAGAGTGGAATATCCCCGCTGAAATCTAATGGCGGCTGCAATACAAGCCCAGCCAGCTGAGCTGGAGTCACCGACCAGGAGTAGGTTGGTGAACCGTTAAAACTCCCGCCATCAGTGCCTTCATTGGGCAGCTGTACTAAGTTAGCACCGTCTTGGTAATACAACACCGCACCACTGGGCACACCATGAACAGTAAGATAGATAGCCTCTGAACCATCTTGGTCAATTAAGCCAAGACTCGGCAAATCCAGCCCAGATAAATCAATCAGACTATCTTCTTGGCCTGTTAGGATCAGTGTATTACTGGGTAATTCTGCGGCATCTGTAACTGGGGTGACCTCAATGGTAACGGTATTTTCAAATGACGCTTGATCGATTACCTCTGCGCCATTAATGGTCGCGGTGTCGATACTGGTCGCCGAAAATTTCAGCCTAAAATCACCACTGAGGTGCTCTGTTGGCACAAACTCTAACAAGCCTAAAGACAAGTTCAGTAGCGCCATACTATTGCCTGTAAACTCCCAAGTATCAGTCGTTCCGCTCTTGAGCGACCATAAACCTGTACTATCAGAAATACTGCCCCCATCGAGTAGAGTTAGGGTGATCGGGTTGGCAGTATCGCCAAACAAAATTTGTTCAGAACCACCGGTTGTTGGGCTTGGATCTGGGTCATCAAACAACAAGCTGATCCCAAGTGGAACTGGACTATCTTCAAGCATGACGCGATTGGCCACCTCGACACTCACACCATCAGCAACTGGGGTAATCTCAATCTCTAGGCTTTGAGAATCATCAATTTTAGTATCACCACTCACTGTATCGGTGGCGATTATACGGATAGGAATATTCAGCTCACCGGCATAGTCTTCGCGAATATTGTGTAGCTTAAGACTGCTAAGCGAGGCGGTGGTAAACACATACTCAATCACGTTCTCACCAGTGGAGTCATACACCGCCTTGACATCACTACCACTAAAATAGCCGCCTTCAGGTAAATCTGAAGCTAAAATCCTAAAGCTAATCATGTCATTATTATCAGGGCTAAGCACTTGATTTAAATGACCGGAAAAGTCGATGGTCGTATCTTCTATGGCATCAACCGGCGTTAACTGTAACGATCCAACGGCTGTTGCCTGACTATCTGGCGCGCCTTGATCAAAACGCACAAAAAAGTTAGTGCTGATGATTTCTGGGTCATCACGATCTAATACTCTCGCTTCTACAGTGACTCGCTCTAAACCGGTGGCAAACTCGCTAATAATCGTCGCACCAGCCAACACATCTAGCGCGTACTCTTGCACTGTATCGCTGGTCATGCCGCTAACAGGTATAATCCAGCGCCCATCACCATCATCAATCGCACCATTGGGGTGTGATACATACCAGCCGTCGCCACTTGGCACTATGATGACGACATAATCCAGCACCTCTGAACCATCGATATCACCATCGAAAAAGAGTGCCTGACCCGTTAAATTTATCGCCGAGCCATCGGTGCTCACTAGGGTTGGCAGCTCGCTCTGTAGGTGAGTCGTAAAATCAACAACAGCATCGACCAATACGATAACTTGAGAAGAAACATACTCGCTAACCTGTACGCCCGTTTGCGAGGTATCAGTGACTTGGTAGCTCACATCAAAAGAGAAACTACCATCGGCATCTTCTGGTGGTACAGCAGCGAGTCGCCCTGAGTTAAGTAAAGCGGCTAATGTTGGGCTAGTACTGTCGACTAAGGTGCTGACATCTAAACCTGAAACAGGAATCGTTACCTGTGAGCCATCTAAGGTTAAAATAAAGCCACCAGCCCCTTGAAAAGGAATAATCAAGCCAGTAATGGTTTCACTACCATCGATATCAACATTGAGTTTTGGGGTAAAGTCTAGTGGAATAGCCTGATCTTCAAAGCCGTAACTCACCGTTGAAAGCGATCCTGCATTCTCATCGATCACCGGAGCTATCTCGATATTAAGCGTTAACTGGTAGTCGGCTGAATCACCATCTAACTCGGTGCTTTGTGCAAATATGGTCAAGCTCACTTGGCCACTAAAGTCTTCAACAGATTTTAGACTCAAACTCGCTAGTAGCGCCGCAGAAACGCCATACACAGGTTGATTATTAATAAAGTCGACGACAGGTAGATTTACAGGCGTACCACTGGCATCAACGAATATAACCCCATCCGGTAAACCTGAAATTCGCAGATCTAACGACTCTGAGCCATCATCATCAGATGTCACGATTGTGAAATCTAACGGAATTAGCTGATCTTCATTGAAATCAACCACATTCGATATGACGCCAGTATTGTTATCTATGGTCCAAACATTGGGGTCGCCATTAATGACAGGCCTATCATTGGCAACACCCGTTAATGTAATCGTTATTTGTTCCACATCGCTATAGCGAGGGTTGGGATTAATAATGCCATCAGCGGGCTCGACACCATCTTGTAAGGTTTCAGTCGCAAAGCTTCTTACTGCTATTGAAAAATCCCCAAGATTTGCTGAACTCGCATCAGCAGCTGGCAGCAGCTTGGCCAGCCCGGAGTCAACTTCTGACGCCAATACCGTCCACACGTTGCCATTCATTGTGGCCGAGGGGGAGTCGATAGACCAACCGTCAGGCAGAGTGAACTCATAGCTTAAAATTTCAGAGCCTGAATTATCCGTTAGCGCGCCAGAGACCACCGATTTGAGCAATATCGGTGCATCTTCATCGCTACGAATATCTTCAGTGGTTAGCGTGGGTTTATCAGCAACAGGAGTCACATCAATAGTCACGGTCTCAAGTGTGCTCAGTGCTGTGTCTTTGTTGTCATTTTCTGTGGCTCTCGCCTGCACGGTAAAGCTAAATTCACCGGCTAGATTTTCACCCACGGTTGCCAGCAGGTTATCTAGCTGGAGCTGGCTAATTGACATTCCGTTAGTGATTGTCAGTCCAATCGCGACAAGCGTTAGCCCCGCGCTGATATTATCGATGACATACGTCACTGTTTCGGAGCCTTGAGCATCGGCCCCCATTTCATCTTTTGATGTCGCACTCAGTTTAATATTAAAGCTGGCTGCATCTTCATTGACCGAATAAATAAACTCGCTAGACGCGTCCCACAAGGGCACATCGGCAACTGACTCCACATTAATAGGAACGGTCGTAGTGATAGGCGGCTTGCCTGCGATATTAACGGTGATGACAAAAGAGGCATTGGCGGTCGCATCAGATCCATCCTCTACAGGTTGATAGCTTAAATCACCATTGGGTATGGCCACTCGAGTCAGTGGATCTTCCTGCAGCAAACCGTTCAGTATAGACAGGATGTAATTACCATCTGCATTTTTGGGTACCTCTACGCCGTTAAGCAGCAAAATACCGCCCTGGAGGGCTGCGGCATCAAATACCATGCTAAGAATAAACTCACTTTCGTCTATGTCACCGGGCTTGGCTTCGACACCAAAAACGGTATTAGTATCTTCAATAAAGTCGGTATTAAAGACGGTAATTGAGCCTTGTGCATCTTTAGCAATTAATGTCAGCGTATCGGTGGTGATATCACCATCGGTATCCGTAATTTCCAACAATACATCTTCACTAAACTGTAACTCATTGTAGGCAAACTCAAGCGTTGTTACCGTCGCTAAACCATTTTCATCAACCACCAGCTCACCGTATTTAACCGCATTGGGGTTAGCATCGGTAAATAGCTCTATCGTCGTTCCAACCGCGTAAGAAACCCCTTTATAGCTGATATCTGTCACCTTGGCGCCATCTGCTCCCTGCTCTACTTGAGAAAACATTTGCACGCTATACACTTCATTTACCGCTTCAAAAAACGCTAACGTTTTAGCGGTACTTTCTGGAATATCATCGGTAACGGTAACGGTTATTGTTTGGGCTGCTGACTTATCGTGGTCCGCATCAATCGCATTCACTTCAAATTGCAGGTCTAAGCGATTTTCGCCACTAGCATCTGCATGGTCAAAAGGCCTAAACTGTTTGAACTCCACTTTACCGTTGGCGTTAAAACGGATCTGAAATACCTCCTCTCCACCCGTTTCACGCGTCCCCACATACCAGCCATCACCATTAGCCGTGGTGTTGAGCAACACCTTTTCCCCACCACTATAGTAGGTAGCAAAACTGAAACTGTCGGTTAGGGTTATCTCGGTGATACTGTCACTTCCCGACGAGGTCGATAACACTTGTGAAGTCGAGATAGGGGTTGTGCTCGTTAGATTCCCCTCATTAATGTTGAGCTGCAGCGCATCAGGTAAAATTGCACTCTTGCCATCATAGATATCAACAGATACCTCAGCAGAGGAGAGAGTATTATCGCTATCTCGGATATCGACCGTCACCTTAAGCGTATCAAATAGATCTGCGGTTCCTAAATGGTCTATCGGTCCGAGTAAGTTAAAGTCTATCGTAACCGTGCCCGCCGTTTCGGGATCGATCACTATGTTGGCGGGTAATTGCATGGTGAAGACCAACTGGCCCTCTTCCGTCATTGCATCGATTGAAGCGCCACCATCTTTTACAACCCAAAAAAGCTTGGAGCCATTTTGGGTCAATGTGACACCCGATGCATTTTTCACTTCAGCGCCATCAACTAGGCTAAATGCGATATCGATAATGGGGTCTTTACTGGCAGTTATATTGAAAGAACCTACGGCAGTATTGTCATAAGCCGTGACCGAAGGCTGCTCACTCACGTTGAGACTAATATCATTAATGGATGCGGCATCAGCATCTTTTACGGTGACGGTCAGCGTCGCTGTAGACACATCACCATCAAAGTCAGACACTAACAGGCTAAAATCAATATCTTCGCTTAGCGTCTGGTCGAAGGCTTGGTACAGGGTGAAGTCATAGTTTTGATTTAAGCTATCAGCATTTGAGCTCCAACTTTCACTCAGCTCAATCACAAATACCGGATCATTAGCGTTACCCAAGTGTGCCGTTAGCGTTAACCCGTCGGCACTTAAGCTGTACAGGAGTGCGATACCTCCCACCGTGAGTTTTGGCTGCTGAACCGTAGCTGAAAATGACACCGCCGACACGGCATCACTCCCGACCAACACATCAAATGTGCCGCTCTGTGTAACGGGGGCGCCCACCAGCAAATTCTCTTCAAACGTAAGCTGAGTAATATTAGTAAGCTCTGGTGAATGGCCGTCGCTCACATTCCAGGTTAATGCGCCTTGCTTAATTTCCGTGCCATCCAGATCCAGCGCTGTAATTTGAGTGATAATCTCAACCACATTGCTTCCAATATGGTCAAGAGGAGCAAACTGAGTGAAGTTGGCATCAACACTCAGATCATCAGCCACATTCGTTGCCGATAGCACCATAGTAAACACCGTGATAGGTACCGCTTCATCTGTGATGGCCGTTAATGTTTTACCATCATTGGACAGTACAAATTGAAGTGCGATGCCATTGCTTGTTAAGCCTTGGTTTTGTAACTGAAACGGTGTTAAAGCGGTAAATCGAATCGTGTTAGCTTGCAGCATGTCGGAGCCTGCACTAATGCTAAATGTTTTATAGGTTACCTGTGGACTCGCATCAATATCAGCCTCTTGATTAGCACCGATAACATCAAGCATTTCACCTTGTGCACCATCAACAACGGTAAAGGTGACATTTGCAGTGGCTACACTACCGTCAGAGTCCAATACTGTATATACCAGCTCCACCACTTGTGGCTGAGTGTTATCAAGGCTGCCTGCAACATCAAAACTCCAACTACCATTGGATTGAATCGTGAGGTTTCCCTGCGACGTCGAAATCACGGTAGGTGTACCCGATATGACCGGGTAATCGGTACCGTCGAAATGGATAGACGTCAGCGTTAATGGCCCCTCTACTGTGTAATCATTACCTAAAAAAGAACCTACTGCTGTCGTATCTTCAATAACAAAATCTTGATCATCAAACGCAAAGGGACGAGCATCTAATATATTCAGCACTGCGTAGGTAATAATCTCTTCAGTGGTGCCATCGCTGTCAGTTTGTAAACCACTTAAGCGGATATAACTCAGTGCATTAGTATTGTTTAACTCATCCATTGGCTGAAACAAAGACACGTTTAAGTCGGTTCCGGATAGGCTTGCCGTCATCACCGTTTTACCATCACCTAAACGAGTGAGAATAAATGACTGCCCATCTGCAGCAACATTGATACTTAACGCTTGCCCCTCAGAGGTCAGGGTTAATAGCCTGCTCTGCTCTGCCGTTATCGCCAAAGCGGCGTCAAAGATCTCGATAGGAATAGTGGCGCTGTCACTGGGACTGATATTGAGGATTACTTCATATAACGAAGTGATTGGCGGAACCAGTAGTGTTGGCATCGCGTCATCAGCACTATTGCCTGATGCATCATCAACATTAACATTGAGCGCCCATGACCCCTGACGATCTAGCCCTGTCACATCTATCCCAGAAAACAACCAGCTACCATCCACCTCAACGAGGGTGGTAAAGGTTAAAGTGTTACTGCCATCAGTGAGGGTCAGCTCGACGGTTTGGCCAGCTTCTACACCCGTTGTGACACCACCGAGTGATTTCTCAACACCATAGATAAACAGCCCAGCATCAAAACCATCGACTCCGGTATCGATATCGATACTGATTTGAGTGTCGAGGGTGGCACTGTTTGTTCCAATAGCGGGGTTACCCGCTAAATCAGATGTCACCGCCTGTAAGGACAGCTGCCCATCGGCAAATATCGACAGGTCGACATTGGGAACTTGCCATTCACCATTGACCACTACGGCATTAAAGGTTGCGATTTTACCGTTAATATCAACCAGAGTTATGGTTACAGGTCGACCATCTTCGATATTAGTGACCGTTCCTGCGAGTGTGGCATTTGTCGACTCAAAGCTATTGATTAAGCCGTTATCATCAACAATTTCAACACTGATACTGGCTAGGCTATCTTTAGCGGCTGCGACATTAGCCGCCACTAAGTTACCCGCTATATCGGTAGCGCTAGCCACAAAGCTTAAATTACCATCGCTTAACGTAGAGATATCGGCATCGTCTATCTGCCAACGCCCATCAATAGCACTTGTGGTAAAAGATAACGTTTTACCGTTAATGTCAGTCACAGTAATCGTGACTTGCTGATTATCTTCAATATCAGTAACGACACCAGAGAGATCCAGCACTAACTGCTCACTGGCATTAATGACGTTATCAGCTCCGGTATTAACCTCGATGGTAATAGAGGCTAAAATATCCACCGCTATGGTATCGCTGGCCGTGGCTACGTTACCTGCTAAATCTTCAACTGACACCGTAGCGCTTAGACTACCATCCTCAAAGCCAGATAGATCAACGCCAGTCAGCTCCCACCGACCCGCCATAACAACGGTAGTGAAGCTGCGCTCGTTACCTAGGCCATCACTAAAAATAACACTCACAGTCTGGCCATCTTCGATATTACTAACGCTACCGCGCACATGAACGAGCTGCTGTTCATTGGCGTTAATCACATCATCGCTATCGACAAACGTTATCGTCACTTCACTTAATGTATCTTTGATGATGGTATTGCTATTGATGGCAATATTACCTTCAAAGTCTGAGGTCACTGCCCTTAGCGTTAACTCGCCTTCAGCAAGTGATGACAGGTCGATACCATCAAGCAGCCAAGTACCATTGCGGGTTACGCTACTAAAAACTAAGGTGTTACCATTACTATCTGTAACCGATACCTCAACTGGACGGCCATCTTCAACGTTGAACACTTCACCCGCTAAAGTGGATGTGTAAACTTCAATTTGATTCAGTAAGCCATTATCATCAACTGCCTCAATCGTGATCGCCGCTTGTGTTTCCTTATAGGCTCCATCAAATCCTGCAGCAGGGTTACCCGCAACATCGTAAGATAACGCAGTAAAGTTAAGCTCACCGTCACTTAAGCTTGAAAGATCCACATCATCTAATTGCCACTTACCATCAACGACTGTAGTACGAAATATCAACCTATCGCCATTCACATCACGCACAATCACAACGACATTCTGGCCATCCTCGATATCAGTGACAGAGCCTGACATCGCGACTGACACCGCTTCACGCGTATTGATTACGGTATCGCTTCCGGTGTCGACCTCAATGGTAATCGTGGCTTGAGTATCGACATTGATACTGGTATTGGTCGTCGCCGGATTACCAACTGAATCAACCACGTCAGCCGTGGCATAGAGTTGCCCATCGGCAAAATCGCTCAGCTCAATATCTTCTATGACCCACAGGCCACTAACAACAACAGCTTCTACCATCTCGCTGTGACCTTGACCATCAAAAAGAGTCACACTAACCACAGCACCATCTTCGACGTTATTAACAACACCTTGTACTTTTACGAACTGCAACTCAGCAGCATTAATCACATTATCGTCGTCGATAATACTGATCGTGATAGAGGCTTGAGTATCTTTGGTAACACTGCCAGTACCTACACCAATGTTGCCCTCTAAATCTGATGTTATCGCTCTTAGACTCAACTCACCATCTGCAAGAGATGACAAATCAACGCCTTCTAAACGCCATACTCCATTTAAAACCACACTGCTAAACAGTAATGTTTTGCCATTACTGTCGGTAACTGCAACTTCAACCGGGCGGCCATCTTCGACATTGTGAACCAGACCAACAAGCACAGACTGCGGCGCCTCAAACTGATTCAAGACCCCATCATTATCTATCGCTTCGATGGTAATTGACGCTTGGCTCTCTTTATAGGCTTCACCTGTGGCGTTGGCAGGATTACCGGCAATGTCTGTCGCATCGACACTAAAGATGAGCGGACCATCAGCAAGACTAGAGAGATCTTTATCTTCTAATTGCCAGGCAGCATCGAGAATTGATGTCACAAATGAAAGTTGTTGGCCATTTATGTCGGTCACAACGACGGTGACGCTTTGACCCTCTTCAATATTTTTAGCGACACCAGTCATATCGACACGCAACATTTCGCGCTCATTAAGCACGGTATCGCGCCCGGTATCGACCTCTATCGAGATGTGCGCCTGGGTATCTTTAATACTGTTATCGACGCCATTGGTCACATCACCAGGGTAAGTAATGGCCGTAATGGTCGCGGTTAGGTCCCCTTCAGCAAAATGTTGAAAGTCAACGTTTTGTAACTGCCACCGTTGTTCCTGTGCGACCACCTCAAAACTTTGCTGCAAACCGAGACTATCAACAATTATTAGTTCTAGAACCTGTCCGTCTAACGCATTGGTCGCTTGACCCGATAAGCCGGTGCTGGGAGATTCGAATTGATTGATGTAACCATCAATATCGGCAAATTCAACCGTGAGAATGATAGGTACAAATGAGTCTTGTTGATTAGCATTAAACTGACTATCAGTGGATTTTACTAAGCTATCGCCCTGGGTATTAAAGCCTGAATCAGCAATTACAGCATCATTGCCTGATTTAACTACCTGATAGAAAAAATTTACACCTTGTTGCTCACTAGTTGATTCACTTTGATTATTGGTAGTAGATTGGTGCTCAGTTTGCGCATGTGTAGCATCACTTTCTTTACTGATATTGCTGCTGATACTTTGAGGAATTAATACCCTGGTTCCGTCGATGACACTGAAGAGTTCACCGTTGGCACTCACTTGCAATTGCTCAGGGCTGAGAGTGTAAATAGGCAGGTCCGACTGGAGCTGATGAGGTAAAACCATGACCCACTGGCCATCAGCCGTTACAGCCCATAAAGCTGAATCGAGCTGCACATAATAAATCACCTTGGCACTTAAAGTAGGCATCTGAAAATATCCTTTTCACATCAGTCACTACGAATATATCGGCAAAACATCATCACCAACACACTACCAGTTTTCGCAATCTGCTATAACAAGTTTGACACAAGATGGCGCTATTGATAACAACTGAGTGTTCAAAAATGCCATTACAACTAAGGTTCCAGCTCAGACGCACCACTTATTTTGTTAGCAGCAAATGAGCAGAAGAAAAATAAAACACTTAAACAATTGATTAAAATGAATAAAAATAACTAAGTGTAACCGAGAAAGCGAAGAGATTGATTGCTATGTGCCTAGCTAACGAGATAAGAAAGCCAGCGAATATAGAGGCTAAAAGGAGTGTTAATCGGTATCTAACCTACTGAGCTTAGATACCCTGAAGAGATAATGAAGAGATAGTGAAGAAACGACAACAACACTAGGATAGAAACGTTACGGCCTAAAAATGCCATTACGGGCCAACTTTATTGTCTCTACACACAACTACACAGCCTGCCCTGCAGCCACGCCTGAGCTCCAGGCCCACTGAAAATTAAACCCGCCTAACCAACCACTTACATCCATTACTTCGCCAATAAAGTATAGACCAGAGACTGACTTTGCCTCCATGGTTTTAGATGATAGATCATTAGTATCGACGCCACCCAGGGTGACTTCTGCAGTGCGATAGCCTTCGGTGCCATTCATTACCAATGTCCAAGCCTCAAGATCGACAGCCAACTGCTCACGCTCGACATGTATCAGCTGATTGAGTGCTTTGTTAAGCAGCGCCTCTTCAAATAATACTTCAACCAAGCGCTTTGGTAGCCATTGCGACAAGGCATTACGTAGGCTCTGCTTTGGACTCGCTTCAAGCGCTTGCTCAATCTTGGCACGCACATCTTCGCCAGGAAGAAGGTTGATACTTATCGCCTCACCTGGGTTCCAGTAATTAGAGATTTGTAGAATCGCTGGGCCAGATAAGCCACGGTGGGTAAATAGCAGAGCTTCACTAAATTGAGTGCCATTTTTTGCGGTAATGGTGCAGGGTACGGCAATACCCGATAGCAGTTCAAAGCGCTGCTTTTGGTCACTATGCCAAGTAAAAGGCACGAGCCCGGCATGAGTCGACAACACCCTTAAGCCAAACAGCTCTGCAATATGGTAGCCGTACGGCGATGCACCTAGCTTTGGCATTGATAAGCCGCCCGTTGCCACAACCAGTGATTCACAGCTGTATTGCTCTTTATCGGTTTGCACTTCAAACAAGCCATCGGCATTTTTACTTATCGCGCTGATTTCAGTGCGTAATTTAATCTGCGCGCCAGCCCACTCACACTCGGTAAGCAGCATGGTAACGATCTCTTTAGCAGAGTCATTACAAAACAGCTGACCATGATCGCGCTCATGATACTCAATGCCATGGCGCTCAACCAGTTCGATAAAATCACTTGAACGATATCGAGCTAATGCAGATTTTACAAAGTGGCCGTTACCGCAAATAAAGTTTGCAGGCTCAACTTTTTGATTGGTGAAGTTACAACGGCCACCACCACTAATCAGGATTTTGCGGCCCGCTTGTTTAGCGTTATCGAGCACTAATACATCACGGCCACGGTAACCTGCAGTAGCCGCACACATAAGCCCAGCAGCTCCAGCACCAATAATGATGACGTCATGATGTTTCACTCGAAAACTCCTAAAAAAACTTTGCCGAACGCTTGTAAACGCAAGGCATAAAATAGGGCGCTATTTTAGCATTGTTATTTGTACATGGAAGTATTTATGCCGCTATCAACATCTACACCATGGATGGCATCAAATGGTAGTTGTACATGGAAGTACTTATGCCATCTTCGCCATGGATGGCAAGAAGTGGTAGTTGTACATATAAGTACTTATGCCACTATCAACATCTACACCATGGGTGGCATTAAAGTGGCATCTGTAAAGAGAAGTACTTATGCCGACTAGAGAATACGCTAAAAAGAAAAAACCGAAGCTAGGCTTCGGTTTTCAATCAACTGAACAAATTGTTCAACCTAATAACAGCAAAACTATTCTGCCGACGACGTCTCAGACTTTTGTTCACGGCTAAGTAGCTCTTTGGCTGCATCAACCGGAGACTTGCCCTTATAAAGGACTTGGTAAACCTGCTCGGTAATCGGCATTTCGACGCCTAAACGCTTAGCTAGCGTGTAAACCTCTTTTGTATTGCGATAACCTTCAACCACTTGGCCGATCTCTTTCTGAGCAGCTTCAACATCTGAGCCTTTGCCCAATGCTAAACCAAAGCGGCGGTTACGAGACTGGTTATCGGTACACGTTAGTACCAAATCACCAAGTCCTGCCATGCCCATAAAGGTAGAGGCTTGTGCCCCCATCGCTTCACCTAGTCGAGTCAACTCAACTAAACCACGGGTGATAAGCGCCGTTCTAGCATTCGCACCAAAACCGATACCGTCAGAAAGGCCTGCACCAATCGCGATAACGTTTTTAACTGCGCCGCCCAATTGCAGACCAATAAAGTCATCATTGGCGTAAACACGCAGACGTTTCGGACTATGTAACAACTCAACTAAATCTTTAGTGAATTGTGGGTCGGTACCCGCAATCGAAATCGCAGTCGGCATGCCTGCTGCAAGTTCTTTAGCGAACGTCGGCCCCGATAACACAGCTAATGGATACTCATCGCCTAACACTTCACGGGCAACATCTTGTATTAAACGGCCAGTTTCAGGCTCTAAGCCTTTAGTTGCCCATACAATACGAGAGTCATTACGCAAAAGCGGCTTCGCCTGGCTAAGCACCAAACCAAATACATGGCTAGGAACGACCACTAGTACATTATTTGATGCAGCTAGCGCAGTAGCCAAGTCAGCTTCAGGGATCAGCAAGTCTGGTAGCGGAATACCCGGTAAAAACGCTTCGTTACACTTGTCGTTTTTCAGGTTTTCAATGTGCTCGGGTTCGTGGCCCCAAAGCATGGTTCTGTGGCCATTACTCGCTAAAGAAATGGCAAGGGCGGTCCCGTAAGAGCCCGCCCCCAGTACCGTAATGTCGGCAGTGTTTTTCATGCGATTAAGCGTTAGCTTCTTCTGCTGGTGCTTCAGCTGCAGCAGCTTGACGCTGTTGAACATACTGAGCAAATAGTGCGTCAAAGTTAACTGGCGCTAGGTTTAGTTGTGGGAAAGTACCACGGCTAACTAGGCTACCAATTGCTTCACGAGCATATGGGAAAAGAACGTTAGGGCAGTATGCACCTAGAGAGTGAGCTAGCTGCTGTTCAGTAAGACCAGCGATAGCGAAGATACCCGCTTGCTGAACTTCACATAGGAAAGCAGTTTCTTCACCGTTCTTAGCTGTAACAGTCAAAGACAGTACAACTTCATATACGTCATCAGATAGTTTGTTGCTGCGAGTATCTAGATCAAGCTTAACTTCTGGGTTCCACTCTTTTTGGAAAACAGCTGGGCTGTTTGGTGTTTCAAAAGAGATATCTTTTGTGTAAACACGTTGAATGTTGAATTGTGGACCTTGTTGTTCGTTGTTTGCTACTTCAGCCATACTATCCTACCTTTAAAATATGTTAATGAGGCTACTTCAAAAGAGCCAGTCTCAGGGCTTGGTAAGCCAGGTAAACACCTAATTTACTGTCCCAGTTTTTGATTTATTTAGTCAACAGACGCTTTTTTGGAGGGAACGCTCCCTCAGTTCAATGCCGGTAACCACAATAAGTTGAGAGCTAACACTCTAATCAATAACTCAACAAAAAAGCAATGGCTACACTAACACTTCTATCTTTTGCTTTTTGAAACAGGCAAATTATTTGACTGCCATTCACCCATACCACCTTTCAGGTTGTTCACGTTTTCAAAACCGTGCTTAACCATCAGCTGAGCAGCTTGAGACGAAGTCATGCCAGCGTTGCATACCATTATAATGGGACTCGCTTTTGAGTTTTCAAGGGCAGTCAGCTGATTATTTTTTATATCGGCTAGCGGCACGTTGATTGCGCCAACTATATGACCCTTCTTAAATTCTTCTTTTCCGCGCACGTCAACGACTTTCGCGTCTTGCTTATTCATCAGCAATGTTGCTTCTTGATGATTAACATTTTTAACTTTAGAAACGCTAGACTTAAACACTACAACGATAAGTCCGACGAACAAACCAACCCAAGCCAAACTTAACATCGGGTTCGCTTTAAAAAATTCCATATATTCTTGCATCGTTAACTGCCTACTATTTTTAGGGCCAAATATAATGAGGGCACAGAGTATACCATCGCTTGAGGCAGAATACAGAATGTTAGTCACGCTTGTGGCGACGCGTCTGCGTACTTATATGGCAGCAATAGCGCAATCCGATAACGGCAATCTAGGTAAATTTCTTTATGCGTGACCGTAATTGGTAGTAATATTTAACCAATTTCGATTTAAATCTTATTTTTTTAAACTTAAAGGTACTACCATGACGACACGCAAGCGCCCACTGGCACTGCTGATCCTCGATGGCTGGGGTTACCGTGAAAACACACAGAAAAATGCTGTTTTTCATGCTAAGACACCGGTTCTAGACCAGTTAAATGCCAAATATCCACACAGTTTAATCTCAGGTTCGGGTCTCGATGTTGGCTTACCTGACGGCCAAATGGGTAATTCAGAAGTCGGACATATCAATATTGGCTCTGGTCGCATTGTTTACCAAGAACTCACTCGTATCGGCAAATCAATTGATGATGGTGAGTTTGATAACAATCCCGCACTGACAGAAGCCGTCGATGCAGCAATCAAAGCTGATGGTGCAGTGCATATAATGGGACTCTTGTCTCCAGGTGGCGTTCACAGTCACCAAAATCACATCGAAGCTATGTGCCGTCTAGCGGTAAAACGTGGTGCCAAGAATGTTTACTTACATGCATTCTTAGATGGTCGCGATACTCCACCTCGCAGCGCCAAGTCTGGCCTGGCTCACTTTGAAGAACTATTCAACACATTAGGCACAGGTCAGGTGGCTTCACTTATTGGCCGTTACTACGCCATGGATAGAGATAATCGCTGGGATCGCGTTTCACAAGCTTATGAGCTCATTACCGAAGGCAAAGGCTTGCACCAAGCAGCAACTGCCGTTGAGGGGCTTGAAGCCGCTTATGCCCGTGATGAAAATGATGAGTTTGTTGCTAGCACCGTTATTCCTGATGCTCAAGGCAACATTGCCACGCTTGCCGACAACGACTCGTTGATTTTCATGAATTTCCGCGCCGATCGTGCCCGTCAAATTACTCGCAGCTTTGTAGATGCTGACTTTGATGGTTTCGAGCGAGCCGTGACGCCAAAAATCAACTTCGTTATGCTGACAGAATATGCTGGCGACATTAAGGCTGCAATCGCTTACCCATCAAGTGACCTGGTTAATACCTTAGGCGAGACATTGCAACAGCGAGATCTCACTCAGCTACGTATTTCCGAAACGGAGAAGTATGCCCATGTGACCTTCTTCTTTAACGGTGGTAAAGAGGAGCCGTTTGAGGGAGAAGATCGCATTTTGATCCAGTCACCCAAAGTCGCGACTTATGATTTACAGCCAGAGATGAGTTCTACTGAGTTAACCGACAAGCTAGTAGCGGCCATTGAGTCAACTCAATATGACGTCATCATCTGTAACTATCCCAACGGTGATATGGTCGGCCATACTGGTAACTTCGATGCTGCAGTTAAAGCCTGTGAAGCGGTAGATAGCTGTATTGGTCGTGTTGTAGAAGCACTGCATAAAGTTGGTGGAGAATGCTTGATTACCGCCGATCACGGCAATGCAGAACAGATGACCGATGAGTCAACTGGCCAAGCTCATACTGCACACACCAGCGAGCTAGTGCCATTAATTTATGTAGGGCGTGACGCAGAGATAGAAAAAGGCGGACGTTTGAGTGATTTAGCGCCGACTATGTTAACCTTGATGGGACAAGAAGTGCCTGAAGAGATGACAGGCCGCGCGATAATAAAAATCAAAGAGTAAAAACTAACACGTGAACATTCGATTTTTTATAAAAGCCAGCATCATTGCTGGCTTTCTATCACTTCCTTTAACGGTTAACGCCACTGATCTAGAGCGTCGTCAGTCTGAGCTTAAATCGATTCAAGCGCAGATCAACAAGCAACAGTCCGCGGTTCAAAACACCAGTAAACAAAGAGAGCGATTAATTTCTTTATTAAAAGAGGATGAAAAAGCGATTGCTCAAGCGGCAAAAAAAGTCAACACCACCAAGCAAGATCTTGGCAAAACCGATAAGAAAATTGCAGCACTAGACAGCAAACAGGTTCAATTAGAAAAATTAAAAACAGCACAGCAAAAGTCGCTTTCAAATCAACTTGCTAGCGCCTATTTGGCCGGTAATCACGATTACAGTAAAATGCTGTTAAATCAGCAGTCACCAGCCAGCATTGAACGACTACTGGCGTATTATCAATATTTGAATAACGCGCGCATTGACTCAATTAATCAGTTACAGACAACCTTAAAAGAGTTAGACCAAATTCAAGCTGATCAGCAAGAGCAACAAAACCGGCTTAATAAACTGGTGCTTGAACAACAGCAACAAGCTCAAAAGCTCAACCAAGAGCAGTCTCAACGGCAAAATACGCTAACCCAACTGCAAAGAACCCTAAGCAATAGCGGTGCGAAACTCGAACAACTACAGATCGAGGAAGCCAGCCTTAAGAGGGTGGTCGAGCAAGCTCTGCTCGCAATGAAGAACAACCCTTCATATGAAGGGCTATCTAGCCGTAACAAATTAAAGTGGCCCACTCAAGGCCGCATAAAATCAGCTTTTGGCAGTAGGCGCTCCGGTCAGGTCAAATGGAAAGGTGTCACCATTGCTGCAGCAGAGGGACAAAATGTCACCGCGATTGCTGGCGGTAAGGTCATTTATGCCGACTGGTTACGCGGTTTTGGTATGGTTTTAGTTGTGGATCATGGCAAAGGTTACATGAGCTTATATGGCCATGCGCAGGCATTATTAAAGAATGCTGGAGACTCGGTAAGCAAGGGAGAGTCGATTGCTTTGGTCGGACGATCGGGTGGACAGACAGAGGCTGGCCTATACTTTGAAATAAGACACAAGGGGCAAGCTGTCGATCCTGCAAGGTATTGCAAACGTTAGACCATATAACCCCTTACGATATAAGGGGTTTGTATGTCTCAATTAATTCGTTACTTTTGTTGCGTTACCGCTGGCTTAGCGCTGGGCTTATCCATAACCTTATCCGGACAGGAACACACTCAACAATATAACTCCCGTGTAAATTACCCTGTGCTGCTCGATGTTATCGACACCATAGAAACCTACTATGTACAAAAACTCACTGAAGAGGAGCTTATCGAAGCGGCCATTGAGGGGATTTTTAATAAACTGGATCCTTATTCAAGCTTTCTAGATAAACAAACCTTCAGCAATATGCAAGACACCAATAATGGTGAGTACTTTGGGTTTGGCGTCGAAATCGCCACTGACAATGATCAAATAACCATAGTCACCCCCTTTGCAGAGTCCCCAGCAGAAGCAGCAGGGATAAAACCGGGTGACCGTGTTATCAAGCTCAATAAACAGCTGGTTACCGCTGACAAATTAGAAAGTATTCTCAAAGAAATCAAACAGCATAGTGTCGACAAACGCCCCATTGAGCTTGAGATGATACGCGCCAACTCAGATGCTCACTACACCGTCACCATCAGTCCAAGTCTTATCGCAATAAACTCTGTTGAAGCAGAGATCCTAGACAACCAGATTGGCTATATTCGTCTTTCAAGCTTTCAAGAAAATACCACTCCAGAACTGGTCAAACAGCTGTCAGCATGGCAATCAGAAAAACTAAACGGCATTATTCTCGATCTTCGAAACAATCCAGGTGGGCTGCTCGATCAAGCGATAACAATCGCCGATATCTTTCTCGACAAAGGGCGGATAGTTGCTACTGAGGGGCGATTTTTTGATGCGAACTCAGACTACTACGCCTCACCACAAACTATGGCGACCAATATTCCACTGTCAGTATTAATCAATAAAGGCTCCGCCTCCGCCTCTGAAGTGCTAGCAGCTGCATTACAAGAAAATGGTCGCGCCAAGTTAATAGGCCAGACGAGTTTCGGTAAGGGCACGATACAAAGTCTGATCCCCACCCTAATGGATGGCAATGCAATTAAGCTGACTATTGCCAAATACACGACGCCAAATGGTAAAGACATTAACTCTAAAGGTATTGAACCTGATATAAAAATCGAGTTAGAGGCTGTATCGGATGGGGAAAGTATGCCTATAATCGAGTCAAATTCACTCCGTGAGTCTGTTGCTCAAGATAAATTGGTCAACTCGGCTATTGCATGGATTCAAGCAGAAAAATAATAACCAGTGCGCTACCTTCTATTATTCATTTTTTTATTGTTACCAAGTTCAAGCGTATTCGCTAGCAAAATGGCCATCATCATTGACGATATTGGATATCGTCAATCTGATAAAGCGGTGTTGAGCCTACCCGCCAATATTACACTTTCAATTTTGCCACACACACCGCTAGGAAAAAGTCTCGCCCTTGAGGCACATCAGCAAGGAAATGAGATTTTAGTCCACCTACCTATGCAAGCGCTTAATGGTAAAGCGATTGGTCCGGGCGCTTTGACGAACACCATGACCGAAACAGAGCTAAAGGCCCAGATAAGCGCTTCAATTCATAGTGTGCCTAATGCCAGTGGCGCCAATAATCATATGGGAAGTTTGCTGACCCAGCTAAATAGCCCTATGCGCTGGGTCATGGAGTCATTACAGCTGCACAATTTATATTTTATCGATAGCATGACGACCAAATATACCCGAGCAGGTGCGGTGGCGGAATCAATGGGCGTACCACTGCTAAGAAGGGAGATTTTTCTAGATAACGATAAAACGCCAGCTGGATTAGAAAAGCAATTTAACCATGCAATATCCTTGGCACATGCTAAACGCAATATAGTGGTCATAGCCCACCCCTATCCAGAAACGGTCGAGTTTCTCAATAAGAACCTGCATCGTTTACAGAGCGCTAATATTGATTTGGTGCACACCTCGCAGTTATTACCGCAACGTGTCGCCACCAAATCAAGGGATGTTCTACTGCAAGATTGAGATAGAGAGGTCTGGTAGTAACGACTTAAGCTCTGGCTTATTTGTTACTATCATATCTAGAGTATAAGCATCTAGCACAGCCAAATAAGCATTTACAGCATCACCTAATACGCCCTTAAGCTTACAAGCTGGGGTAAACAAGCAATACGGCTTACTACAGTCGATAGGCGCCAAAGAGTTTTCTAAAGCACGTACCACTTGGCCTATATTGATATCTGTAGCTGGCTTAGCAAGCTTAAAACCACCACTCTTGCCGCGAACCGTTTGCAAATAACCTAACTTACCTAAATGATGTACAACTTTAGAAATATGGTTGGCAGACAGGTCAAATACTTCTGTGATCTCTGAGATACGGAAAAGCGTCTCGCGCTCGGAGTGCAGCGCCAAATACATCAGCGTTCTTAAGCCATAATCGGTGTAACGAGTTAACTGCATTGATTAACGATCCGTAAATAAATATTTGAACGACGATTTTTAAAGGTTTAGTTAGCTGGTAGCCGCCTCTAAAGAGCTAATTAACCACAGAGCCTCAGTATCGGTTTTTCCACAAACATCTTCGGTTGCCGCAAACAATCCACATACGGCAGGCCTTTGTTGCTGGCCGAACAATTTACATAAGTTGCTATCATCTAACTGTATGCATCTAACACCTGCGGGTTTTCCATCTGGCATACCAGGAATAGGGGTGGAAATAGACGGCGCTATGCAACATGCACCACAGCCTAAACGACAATTCATCTTATAACCATCTTATAACCTTAGTTCTTGCGGCACCTATTATAGCCCTATCAACTGATAGAGGGTTGTGCCACTTCACATAGTATACAGTAAGGCGTTAATCAGTTTGTAGATCCGTGATCAGTGTATTGAATTTATACTGGTTGGAATTGGTTTATAAATGAGTATGGCGGTAATCATTAATTTACTAACGCGAAATGGGGCCGGACTATCTTCTTTTAAAAGAATCTGTGACGTTTAACTAAAAAAGCCTCTGCATTTTTTCAATAAGAAGTGCAGAGGATTTCATCTTAATTTCTTCAAATCGCAGATACGAAAAAGCCCTGCTATTACTAGCAGGGCTTATCGTAATGTTTGTGGGTGAGTACAGCGATAGCTGTGAGCTTACGAACGCGAAGCGTAGCGTAGCTGGGGCGGATTCATCCGCGACGTCACGGCTAAATTAACAAATATTACAAAACGAAAAAAGCCTCTGCATTACTGCAGAGGCTTTCGTCTTAATGTTGGCGGAGCGGACGGGACTCGAACCCGCGACCCCCGGCGTGACAGGCCGGTATTCTAACCAACTGAACTACCGCTCCTTTAGCAAAGTGCTTACGCATGATGCTAAATTCTTTTTAAGTCGCTAGCTTGTCAGGGCTAGGAGACTCGCTTATCTCATTGAGTTAAGCAACTCTTTCGAGTAATTTGGCGCCTGGAAATGACCTACTCTCACATGGGGAGACCCCACACTACCATCGGCGATATTGCGTTTCACTTCTGAGTTCGGAATGGATTCAGGTGGTGCCACAACTCTATGGTTTCCAGACAAATTCTGTATTACTTCAGTTTTCAAAAAACTAAAGGTAAAAAATTTTAGAAAGCTGTTACTCGCCTAAGCAAGTAATTGAAATTAGTTATTGAGTCTACACTACATTAAGCGTCACTCTTTTCAGAGTTATTCTAATTTTGAT